>NZ_JAFMPN010000004.1 GCF_017351175.1 Desulfovibrio sp. Huiquan2017
ATCTTTGTTGCTCAACTCGCTATTTAATTGTCAAAGACCATATACGTCTTGTTTCTCAAAGAACGTCCCGCCGTCAGGCAGGAAGTGGGAAGCTATGCTCTTGGCTTGTTCCCGTCAACACCTTTTTCAACTTTTTTTTCGTCGATCCCGGTGCGGACCCTGCCCGGAGGCAGGAGGGGCAAGCTATGCTTTCGTGTTCCCCAAGTCAACATCTTTTTTCAACTTTTTCCGTTGAGTCCGATGCGGACCCTGCCCGGAGGCAGGAGGGGCAAGCTATGCTTTCGTGTTCCCCAAGTCAACATCTTTTTTCAACTTTTTCCGTTGAGTCCGATGCGGACCCTGCCCGGAGGCAGGAGGGGCAAGCTATGCTTTCGTGTTCCCCAAGTCAACATCTTTTTTCAACTTTTTCCGTTGAGTCCGATGCGGACCCTGCCCGGAGGCAGGAGGGGCAAGCTAAGTGTTTCGCTTCGCCTCGTCAACACCTTTTTTCAACTTTTTTCCGGTTGATTTGAATGGTGTTAACCGTTCGATATTTCTGAGAAAGAACAAGCTGCCGGGTGACTCCCTCGGGGTGTTCCCCAGCGGCGAAGAGGAGTTCTAGGGTAAACCCTCACGAGGGTCAAGGGCTTTTTTCAAAAAAATGCGCATTAAAAACTAAAACGTCGAAATATCACACTATTTTTTTGAGTGGTTTAACGACTGCCCGGGTGGTCCCTTTCATTATATATAGGTGAGTCCCGATGAGCCCTCCCCTCCTCGCCTTAAACGTCCGTTGCCAGCCCCACTAGTAGAGGCGGGGCAGCACCCAGGAAAGCCAACCGGTCATGAGCAGCGTGCCCAGGATGTTGAGCGCGAGCCCCAGGCCGAGCATGCCCCGGAGGGACGCGCCTTTCATCTCGCCGAACGCCAGGGCGTTGGAAGTGGTGGCGATGGGGGTCATGAAGGCGCAGGTGGAGGCCACGCCCACCGCGATCATCAGCGGCAGCGGGTCCATGCCGTGTCCCTTGGCCGCGTAGTAGGCGATGGTGAAGAAGGCGGCCACCACGGCGGTATTGGACAAGACCTCCGTCAGGAAGATGACCGCCAGGATGGTCAACAGGAAGAGCAGGCGCGGGTCCATCTCGCCCTTGAGCAGCCTGCCCGCCAGGACCACGGTTGCCTGATCCAGGCCGGTCCAGTGGACCACCGCCACCAGCACCGCCAGAACCAGGATGAAAGCCAGTCCCCGGCGCGGCACGGATTTGAGCAGACCGCCCGCCTTCAGCAACGGCCCGGACCGCCCGCCCCCGTCCGGGGCGCGGCGCACGAAGAGCAGCCAGAGGAAAAGCGCGGCAAAGCCCAGGCTGACCACGGGCGAGATCGCCGCGAACCCCGGCACGTTCTCCCGGGCCACGGCTTCCGCCACGAAATATCCCATATACAACCAGAACAGGAGCGCCCCGTAGCGTTGGCGGGCGTCCGCCCCGGCCCGGATCGGGCCGGACAGGTCGAGCGTCACGCCGCGCGCCGCCCGGGGCAGCCCCAGCCCCGCGGCCACGAGCCATGCCGCCAGCACGAATGCGGCCACCAGGGGCACGGACCACAGGAACCAGTTGAAGAAGGTCAGATGGTCGCGCCCGGCCACCTGAAACAGATCCAGGGCCGCGAAGAGCACGGCGTTGGCGGGCGAACCGATCATGGAACCCATGCCGCCGATGGCCGCGCCGTAGATGGCCGAACACATGAGCACCGTGGTCATGCCGCGCACGCCCCGGTCGGCGAAGTCGCGGTCCAGCTTCTTCAGCACCGGGACCAGGGTCAGGACGGTGATGGTATTGGGGATGAAGGACGAGAGCACGGCCGCGGCGGCGATGATGTAGAACAGGACCCGCCGGGGGCGCCCCTTGCTGCGCCGGAGCGCCCAGGCCACGAACCCGTCGGTGATGCGCGTGGCCGCCATGAGCTGGTACACGAAATACCCGCACACGAAGAGCAGGATGAGGGGCAATCGGCCCCACAGGTAGGCGGAGATGTCGGTCAATGATTCCACAACGGCTCCGGGTCAGGGTTCGTCACTGCAATGGACCGTTTTCGCAGGATAATGTCAACCGTATCTCGGCCTCCTTTTCCAGGTGGAAGTCCCCCCCGCTTTACGCTATCATCGAAAACTCAGCACAAGGAGTTTAATCAAGTGGCCGAATTCGTTCATCTTCACGTTCATACCGAATATAGCCTGCTGGACGGCGCCATCCGCATCGGCGATCTGCTGACACGGACCAAAGACCTGGGCATGCCCGCGGTGGCCATCACCGACCACGGATGCATGTTCGGGGCCGTGGTCTTCTACATGGCCGCCAAGGAGCTGGGCATCAAGCCGATCATCGGCTGCGAGGTGTATGTGGCTCCCGGCGACGTGGACGAGGTGGACGCGCACCACAAGAAGGACCATGGCGGCGGTTACCACCTGATCCTGCTGGCCAAGAACCAACGCGGCTACAAGAACCTGATCAAGATCGTCTCCGAAGGCTACCTGAACGGTTTCTACTACAAGCCGCGTGTGTGCAAGAACCTGCTGAAGCAACACGCCGACGGGCTCGTCGCCCTGTCCGCCTGCCTGGCGGGCGAAGTGCCCCGCGCGCTCATGAACGAAGGGCTCGAAGCGGGCGCGGCCATGGCCCGAACCTACGAATCCATCTTTCCGGGCAACTTCTACCTGGAGCTTCAGGACAACGGCATCGCCAAGCAGACACGGCTCAACGAACTGCTCATCAAGTGCGCCGAGGAGACCGGCCTGCCCCTGGTGGCCACCAACGACTGCCACTACCTGACCGCCGAAGACTACGAGGCCCACGACACCCTGTTGTGCATCCAGACCCAGACGACGGTGGACGCGGAAAAACGGTTCCGCATGGAGACCAGGGAGCTGTATTTCAAGACCCCGGAGGAAATGGAGAAGGCGTTCGCCCACGTGCCCGAGGCCATCGCCAACACCCAGCGCATCGCGGAGATGTGCAATCTCGAGATCGAGCTGGGCAACTATTACTTCCCGGAATACGAACTGCCCGAAGGCGTGTCCATGAACGAGGAGTTCGACCGCCTGTGCCGCGAGGGCCTCCGGCGCCGCCTGAACACCATCACCTACGAGGTGGACGAGGAGAAGTACTGGAAGCGGCTGGACTACGAACTGGGGGTCATCAAGGAGATGGGCTTCCCGGCTTACTTCCTCATCGTCCAGGACTTCATCAACTGGGCCAAGGACAACCGCATCCCGGTGGGGCCGGGCCGAGGCTCGGCCGCCGGTTCCATCGTGGCCTGGTCGCTCAAGATCACCAACCTCGACCCGCTGCCCTACGATCTGCTGTTCGAACGCTTCCTTAACGTGGAGCGCGTGTCCATGCCCGATATCGACGTGGACTTCTGCGAGCGCCGCCGGCTGGAGGTGGTCAAGTATTGCGCCGAAAAGTACGGCGTGGACCGGGTGGCCCAGATCACCACCTTCGGGACCATGAAGACCAAGGCGGTCATCAAGGACGTCGGCCGGGCCCTGGGCATGACCTTCGGCGAGACCGACCGCATCGCCAAGCTCATCCCGGACGACCCGGCGGTCATGGCCAAGCTGCTCGGCGTGGAAAAGGCCAAGATCACCGTTCCCAACGCCGTCAAGGCCGTGACCGAGCTGGACGACATGGTCGCCACCGACCCCAAGGTCGCCAAGCTCATCGACATTTCAACGCGCCTCGAAGGCCTGTGCCGACACGCCTCGACCCATGCGGCGGGCGTGGTCATCTCGAACAAGCCCATGATCGAATACCTTCCCCTCTACAAAGGGAAGAAGGGTGAAATCGTGACCCAGTTCGACATGAAGAAGGTCGAAAAGGTCGGCCTGATCAAGTTCGACTTCCTGGGACTGCGCACCATGACGGTCATCGAGGACTGCCTGGACATCATCCGGGAGCAGGGCAAGCAAGCCCCGAACCTGGAGACCCTGCACCTCGACGACCCGGACACCTTCGCCATCTTCGCCAAGGGCGACACGGACGGCATCTTCCAGGTGGAGTCGTCGGGCATGCGCAAGTACCTGCGCATGCTCGGCCCGGACTGCTTCGAGGACATCGTGGCCATGCTCGCCCTGTACCGGCCGGGCCCCCTGGGCATGATCGGCTCCCACGGCGTGTCCATGGTCGACGAGTTCATCATGCGCAAGCACGGCGAAATCGAAGTCACCTACCCGCACCCGTCCCTGGAGGAGACCCTGAAGCCCACTTACGGGGTCATGGTCTACCAGGAACAGGTCATGGCCACGGCCATGGTCATCGCCAACTACTCGCTGGGCGAAGGCGACCTGCTGCGCCGGGCCATGGGCAAGAAGATCGCCGAGGAGATGGCCAAGCAGCGGTCCCGGTTCCTGGAGGGGTCGCGCGAGAACAATATCGACGACGCCGTGGCCAACGACATCTTCGACACCATGGAGAAATTCGCGGCCTACGGCTTCAACAAGTCCCACTCGGCCGCCTACGCGCTCATCTCCTATCACACCGCCTACCTCAAGGCCCATTTCCCGGTGGAATTCATGGCCGCCCTGATGTCCACGGAAATGAACAACACCGACAAGATCATCATGTACGTCAACGCCTGCCGCGACATGGAGATCACCGTCCGCCAGCCGGACATCAACGCGGGCCAGGCGCGCTTTTCGGTCAAGGACGGGGAGATTCTCTTCGCCATGGCGGCCATCAAAAACGTGGGCGAGGAAGCCATCAACGAGATCGTGGTCGAGCGCGCCGCAAACGGCCCGTTCTCCAGCATCTTCGACTTCTGCGAGCGGGTGAACCTGCGGCGGGTGACCAAACGGGTCCTGGAATCGCTCATCAAGGCGGGCGCGCTGGACTGCTTCTCCTGTTCCCGAGCCGCCCTGCTCGAAGATCTGGACAAGGCCGTGGCGCTCGGCCAGAAAAAGGCCAAGGAGAAGGAATCGGGCATGCTCAACATGCTCGACATGCTCGGCGGCGGCGAGAAAAAGGACGCGCCCCACACGCCCACCTGCTCCCTGTGCGAGGAGTTCGAAGACCGCGAAAAGCTTTCGCTGGAAAAAGAGGTCCTCGGCTTCTTCCTGTCCGGCCATCCGCTGCTGGCCTACCGCCACGACATGCAGCGGCTGCGCACCGTGACCCTGGAGGAATGCAAGACCATTCCCAACGGCACCGAGGTCCGCGTGGCCGTGATCATCCCGGACTTCAAACAGTTCATCACCCGCAAGGGCGATCCCATGGCGTTCTGCAACGCCGAGGACCTGACCACCTACGGCGAAGTCACCATGCTGCCCAACGTCTACGCCGAGGCGCGCGAGCTGCTCGACGCGGACCGCCCCCTGCTGATCCAGGGCAAGATCGACCAGCGCGACGACCAGCCCGGTCCCGAGGGCGCGCCCAAATCCGCCAAGATCCTGGCGGACAAGGTCCAGTTCCTGGCCGACGCGGTCCAGGGCTCGGACCAGCCCGTGTCCCTGTGGATCGGCGAAAAGCGCGCGGTGGACGCCCACCTCAACGCGCTGAAGGCGATCCTCAAGCGTTACCCCGGCACCACCGGCGTGAACCTGGGCATCATCACCCCCGAGGCCGTCATCAACATGCGGCTGGGCAACGGCTGGAAGGTCTTCCCCGGCCGCGACTTCTGGAAGGAGGTCGAAGCCTGGCAAAACGGCGACGCCAAGGCCTACCGAGCCGAGACCGAGGCCCAGCCCGCCTGAGCGGCCCGGCCGCCCTGTCCCGTCCTTTGCGGCCCCGCTCCCGGCGGGGCCGTTTTTGTTGGTTGACAAACCGGGCCGCGCTCGCCCACCATGCCCGAATAACGATTCCCGGGGCGACGCCGCGAAAACGCGGCCGGACACGGGCGCTCCGTCCCGTTCCCCGCCCTGCCCCACGCCCACATCCAACCCAGCAATTCCCGGAAGGACGCATGACACGAATCAACGAACTGCTGCAGAAGATCGAGGAACTCCAAACCGAACTGGAACAGGAACTCCGCACCAAACGTGAAGGCATCGAATACACGATCAAGCAACGCAAAGTCCGCTTCAGCCGCGAGGTCAAGGCCCGGCAGCGCGTCTTTCTGAAAAAGTGGCTGGACTACGTCTACGACTCCGGGCCGCTGATCATCCTGACCGTGCCGATCATCTGGGGAGCGCTCATCCCCTGCTTGATCCTGGATGTGGTGGTCACCATCTACCAGTTCCTCTGCTTCCCCATCTACGGTATTCCCTTCGCCCGGCGGCGCGACTACGTGATCATCGACCGCCAGAACCTGGGCTACCTGAATTGGCTCGAAAAAATGAACTGCATGTACTGCGGCTACTTCAACGGCGTCATCGCCTACGTCCGCGAGGTCGCCGCGCGCACGGAGCAGTACTGGTGCCCCGTGCGCCACGCCCGTCCGGTGAAATCCGTGCACGGCCACTACCGGACCTTCTTCGAATACGGTGACGCCAAGGGCTACCGCGAAGGACTGGCCCCGGCCCGCAAGGAACTCGCCCGCAAATTGCGCGAGGAGCTGCTGGAGAAACGCAAATAACGGGCCGACCCGCGCCCGAAAACGAGAAAACGCATGGACTCACTTGCCGAACTGAACGAACGCCACCGCCAATTCGTCGCGGACCGCAACTGGCAGAAGCACCAGACGCCCAAGAACCTGGTCATGGCCCTGACCGGCGAGGTCGGGGAGCTGGTCGAACTGTTCCAGTGGCTGACCCCGGAGGAGAGCCGCGCTGTCTCGGGCGACCGCAAACAGGCCGTGGCCGAGGAAATGGCCGACGTACTCATCTATCTGGTCAGGCTGGCCGACGAGATGGGCATCGACCTGGTTGCGGCGGCCCACGAAAAATGCGAAATCAACGAGAGAAAGTACCCGGCCGAAGCCTTCCAGGGAAGCGATCTCCGGCCGCACGAATACAAGGAGTCCAGATAATGCCCGGCAAATGGAAATTGACCATTACCCAGGAGTTCTCGGCCTCGCACCAACTGCGCAACTACGGCGGCAAATGCGAGAACATGCACGGCCACAACTTCGGTGTCGAGGTGGCCGTCGAGGGGGATACCCTGGACCCCAAGGTCCAGTACCTGGTGGACTTCAAGGAACTGAAGCGACTGACCCGGACCGTGCTGGACAAGCTCGATCACAAGCACCTGAACGAGGTCGAGTGCTTCACCGAAATCAATCCCTCCTCCGAAAACCTGGCCATGTTCATCTACCGGAACCTCAAAGCGAACATGCCCGGGAACGTCTCCCTGGTGGAGGTCTCGGTTTCGGAGAACAGTTCGTCCAGGGCCACCTATTGGGAAGAGTAATGGAGGACCCCAACGAGAAGCGCGGGACCATCAACGGCATGTCCTACGGGAAGATCATGACATCCCTGCTCATTCCCAAGGATTCCCGGACCAACCCCAGGCGCATCCTGAGCGGCATCGCCTTCCTGGCCTTCGTCTGTTTCTTCGTCTTCGGCACCCTGTACCGGGGCTGCGCCCAGGAGGATTTCTGCCGTCCGCCCGGCGTGGAGCAGTCCGCCCCGCACACCCCGGGCGAAGGGGGCTAGCCCATGCGCCTGGTCATTCAACGGGTGTCCGACGCGCGCGTCCTGGTTCGGGACGCGACGGTCGGCGAGATCGGTACCGGCCTGCTCGTACTTCTGGGCTTCGGCGGCGCGGATCAGCCGGACCTCCCCGAAACCCCGGTCTGGCGAAAGATGCTCGACAAGCTGTTCAACCTGCGCATCTTCCCGGACGACGCGGCCAAGCTCAACCGATCGCTCTCGGACATCCGGGGCGACCTGATGCTCGTTTCCCAGTTCACCCTCTACGCGGATTGCCGCAAGGGACGCCGCCCCTCGTTCACCAACGCCTGCCACCCGTACATCGCCGAAGCCCTGTACGAGCGGTTCGTTGAGGACGCCCGCAAGCTCGCACCCGGCGGATTCGCCACGGGCCGTTTCGGAGCCGAGATGCACCTGGATTTCACCAATTGGGGCCCGGTGACCATCATCCTGGATTCCGACGAACTGTAATCGGCTTGCCTCCGGGCAATCCCTCGCCTACATTCCCCACCATGTCCGCCAAGACCAAACTCATCACCGCCCTGACCCTGATCCTGCTCGTGGCCTTCCTGGCCACCAGCCTGGTCAACTACGCCTTCACCCGGGCCTCGGTCCGGGCCGAACTGCTCCACTCCGCCCTGCCCCTGACCGGCAGGAACATCTACTCCGAAGTGCAGGCGGACATGCTCCGGCCCATCCTGGCCTCCACCTCCATGGCCAACGACGCCTTCCTCAAGAACTGGATCAAGTCCGGTGAAACGGACCTCGGGGCCATCACCCGGTACCTCGCGGACCTGCGGGACAAATACGGTTTCCTGACCACGTTCTTCGTCTCGGCCAAGAGCGACAACTACTATTGCCAAAATGGCATCCTCAAGAAGATCGGGGCCCGCGACCCCCACGACGTGTGGTATTTCGCCTTCGTGCGCAAGGATGTGGAGTTCGCCCTGGACGTGGACACCAACCAGGCCGAGAACGGGCAGTTGACCATTTTCGTCAACTTCCGCGTGGAAGACGACAACGGGCGGCTCCTGGGCGTGGCCGGGGTGGGAGTGAACATCGACCGGGTCACCGGCCTGCTGGAAAAAGCCCGCCGGGACTATCACCGCGAGGTCTATCTGGTGGACCAGGACGGGTTGGTCCAGGTCCATCGCGACAAGTCCCGCATCGAACGCTACTACATCACCAAGGCCGGCGGCATCCGCGACGTGGCCGAGGCCATCCTCGTGCCCCGTGACGAAGCGCGCAGCTTCCAGTACGACTGGGACGGCGAGCACTATCTCCTGTCCACCCGGTACATCCCGGAGCTGAAATGGTTCCTGGTCGTGGAGCAGAGCGAATCATCGGCCCTGGCCTCGGCCCGCGACAACCTGATACGCACCGTGATCGTCGGCCTGCTGGCCTCCATCCTGATCATCGTCCTCTGCACCCTCACCATCAATCACTACCAGAGCCGCCTGGAAAAACTGGCCAAGACCGACCCGCTGACCGGAACGGCCAACCGCCGCGCCCTGGACGAGGCCTTCGAGCAATTCGCTTACAAGGCCGCCCGCTACGGATCGCCCTTCTCGGTGGTCATCCTCGATCTGGACAAATTCAAGGTCATCAACGACCGGTACGGGCACCTGACCGGGGACAACGTGCTCAAGGAAGTGGCCGCCACCACCCGGCGAATCATCCGGCCCACGGATATCCTGGCCCGTTGGGGCGGGGACGAATTTCTCATCCTCCTGGACGGCGGCAGGGAAGAGGCGGAAGCCCTGGCCCGCCGCGTGGCCAACGCCCTGGCGGAGGAAAAGCGCGGCATCAAGGTGACCTTCAGCCACGGTCTGGCCCGGTTCCGGACGGGCGATACCCTGGAGTCCATGACCCATCGCGCGGACCAGGCCATGTACCGCGCCAAGCACGACACCTGCCGCGACCAGGCCCTGTAGACAAAAGCGCACCCGGCCGATAGAAAAGGGAAGCATGCAAGAATCCCCGACCACTTGGCCCAAATTCCGGGGCGCAACCCCGCGCATCCTCCTGCTCACCAGCCAATATTTCCTCATCGGCGAGCTTGAGGCCGCCTGCAAACGGCTCGGCGTGGATCACCTGCTCCTGGACTTCGGCACCAGGGAAATGGACCTCGACCAGTTCGTGGCCGCCATGACCGAAGCCTTCGAGACGTTCCGGCCGGACTTCGTGCTCACGGTCAATCACCTGGGCGTGGACCGTGAAGGTATTCTCGCCGAACTGCTCAACCGCTACAACCTGCCCCTGGCTTCCTGGTTCGTGGACAACCCGCACCTCATCCTCGGGGTCTACAAGCATCTTTTGGAGCCCCGCGCCGCCCTGTTCACCTGGGACCTCGACACCGTGGGGCCGCTACGGGAGATGGGCTTCGGCCATGTCTTCCACCTGCCGCTGGGCGCGGACCCCTCCCGGCTCAAACCCCGCCGGACCGAGCCCGTGGCGGCCTGGCGCGCACCCATCTCCTTCGTGGGCAACTCCATGCTGACCAAGACCCTGATGCGCGCCCAGGCGGCCAACCCGTCGGAGGCCCTGTTCCGGGCGGGCATGGAAGTGGCCAAGGCCTTCGCCTCGGCCGACGCGCCCCTGGCCGGACCATTCATGACCGAACACTTCCCCGAGGTCCGGGCCGCATACAAGGCGTTCAACGATCCCGAGCGGGAATTGGCCTTCGAGACTTTCGTCACCTGGCAGGCCACCTTGCTCTACCGGCTGGAGTGCGTCTCGCGCATCCTGCCGCTTCGGCCCCTCATCGTCGGCGATACCGGCTGGCAGGAATTTTTCTCCGCCCACACCGGCTGGCGCTACCATCCGGAACTTTCCTATTACGACGATCTGCCCGATTTCTACCCGGCAAGCGACATCAACTTCAACTGCACCAGCCGCCAGATGACCGGCGCAGTCAACCAACGCGTCTTCGACGTGCCCTGTTGCGGCGGCTTCCTGCTCACGGACCGCCGCCACCGCATCGAAGACCTGTTCGAGCCCGGCTCCGAGATCGTCTGCTACGCGACCCCCGAGGAAATCCCCGCTCTGGCCGAACGCTACCTGAACGACCCGGCGGCCCGGAAGAAGGTGGCCGAAGCCGCGCGCAAACGGGTTCTGGCCGAGCACACCTACGACCACCGCATGCGCTCCATCATGGAGACTATGCGCGCCACCTTCGGATAGGCCATGGCGAACAAACCCATCCTCATATTGCAGATGCAGCGCATGGGAGATCTGATCCTCTCCTACCCGCTGATGCTCTGGCTGGCCCGCCGTCATCCCGGGCACCCCATCTACGTGGCCGCGGAACAAGCCTTTTACGAACCGCTCATGCGGCTCTCCCCTCCGGCCACCTATTTCCCGTGGTCCGGAGTCGGCCACCTGGAAACGCTCGACTACGAGCTGGTTCTGAACCTGTCCATCCAGGAAAAGGCCGCCGTGCTGGCGGGCAAGGTTCGGGCCGAAACCAAACTCGGGCCGGTCCGGACCCCGGACGGCGCCCGGCACGTACTCGGAGACTGGCAACTCTACCGAACCTCCCTGGTGCGCAACAACCTGTACAACCGTTTCCATTGGGGCGAGCTGAACGGGCTGGACGCCGTGCCCTTCACGGACATCGCCGCCACGGGATTCTCCGGGCCGCGCACCCTGCCCGGTTCCAACAAGGTCGGGCTGTTTCTCGGGGCCAGCGACGCGGCCAAGCGCCCATCCGCCGGATTCTGGGCCGCCCTGGTGGACGAACTCCACGAACGCGGCCTGCGCACCGTACTCTTCGGCGGCCCGGCGGAAAAGACACTCGGGGCCGAGGTGATCCGGCTGGCCAAAGGGCCCGCCCTGAACCTGTGCGGCACCCTGGCCCTGGACGAATTCGGGGCCGTGGGCCAGACGCTCGGATTGTTCATCACCCCGGACACCGGCCCCATGCACCTGGCCGCCTGGACCGGGCTCAAGTGCCTGAACCTGTCCATGGGCAACGTCAACCCGTGGGAGACCGGCCCGCTCCAGCCCGGCCATTACGTGCTCCGCGCCGATCTGCCCTGCGCCAAGGGATGTTGGCAATGTACCCGGGACGCCCTGTCCTGCCACGAGCCGTTTCGGCCAAGCCGAGTGGCCGGACTGGCCAAGCGGCTGGTCCGATCCAGCGACAGCGCCCTTTTGGCCCGCATGGACCTGCCGGGCCTGTCCCTGTTCACGACCGGCCGGTCGGCCCTCGGCCTATATCATCTGCAACGGCTCGACCAGGCCCCGCCCGACGCCGAACGCCTCGCCTCCCGGTTCTGGCAGCGCCTGTTCGGTGCGCTCTTCGGCCTTTGGGAAGACGACCGGGCCGCCGGGGCGTGGGCCGACCTCCTCCGGGACGCGCCCGAAGAGGCAGAAAACCTGCTCGCGCACATCCCCGAAATGGGCCGGAGGTTCACGCATGGCCTGCGAGTCGGGACCGCCCTGGCCCCGTCGTTTTGGGCCGACAGCCCGGCCATGGCCCGGCCGTTCACCGGGTTCGTACACATGTACCTGGAAAACGGGGACTATTCCCGCAAGGCCTGGACCCACGCCCTGGCGCTCCTGGAACGGCTGGCCGGAGTCTGCGCCTAGCGAATACGGCCGCGACACCGCCAAAGTGGTCATTTCTTCCCCTTCGTA
Source organism: Desulfovibrio sp. Huiquan2017 (assembly GCF_017351175.1). NCBI lineage: Bacteria > Pseudomonadati > Thermodesulfobacteriota > Desulfovibrionia > Desulfovibrionales > Desulfovibrionaceae > Desulfovibrio > Desulfovibrio sp. Huiquan2017. Next base: position 12,203 of record NZ_JAFMPN010000004.1, read on the forward strand.
AACGACGTCAATCGCGCGATATAACGCCTTTTTCCTCTTGGCACGCCTTTTGATTGAAGACGTGTCGGAGGAGAAAAGCATGCAAAATATTCCCGGCATCCCCATCGAAACAGCTTCGAAAGCCGTTCAGTTGGTCAAGCTGGCCACTTCGGGCAAGAGCGCGGTCCAGACCGCTCGCGCCGACGCCGAGGGTGACAAGAGCGCCCTGTTCGCCGAGCTGTTCAACGAACACACCGATATGGTCGAGGAAGAACTGTCCATGGCCCCGGTGGCGCACAAGGAAAAGATGCTCAACTCCGCCCCCGGCATCGACAAGGAGGACGACGAAAAGAAGACCTCCAGCGCGGCCGGGACCAAGACCCGCAAAGCCGAAGAAAAGGCCGAGGAAAAGAACCTTGAGAGCCGCATGACCAGCGAAGACCTGGACGCGGTCCGGGACGACCTCAAGAAATACGGCATGTCCGACGAAGAGATTGCGGCCATCGAGAAGCAGGTCGAATCCGAGGAAGGCATGACCTGGGGCCAGTTCGTCTCCACCATCGCCAAGAAGGTGGCCGAGAACCGCAAGGCCGAGATGAACGACGAACAGAAGGCCTCCCTGGCGAGCTTTTTCTCCAAGCTCGGCTTCAATGAAACGGAGTCCGGCAAGCTCATCAAGCAGTTGCAGGACGGACGGACGGACAAGGTTCTCCAACAGGTGCAGGCCAAGATCGACGCCATGCCCGAGGACCAGCGGATCTTGTTCACCAAGGACGAGGTCGAGGCTTTCATCTCCTCCATGGGGTTGTCCAAGGAATTCGTCACCCAGGTCCAGGGACTCTTCGCCTCCAACGCCCTGCCCAAGGATATGAAGCAGGCCTTCACGAAGATCAACCAGGAGCTGGCGGGCCTGGACAAGAAGGACCAGAAGCTGGTCAAGGCCGTGGGCAAGGCGTTTGCCTCGGCCATGGGCGACACGCAAAAGGCGAGTTCGGCCGCCCTCCAGGTGGAGGAAGCCGTGGACCTCAAGCCGCGCGTGGCCGAGGACCCGTCCGACGCCGCAGTCCGCGAGGAGCTGGCCCAGGCCTTCCGCGACCGCAAGGACGCCCCGTCCGACAACGCGGTCCAGCGCCAGGCCCGGCAATCCGTCGCCGACAAGGCGGCGATCTCGCCCGAGGAATCAAGCCGGGACCAGGCCGACGACCGTGACCTGGACCCCGACGCCGAGCACGACCGCAAGTGGAACAATTTCGTTGACCGGGTGCGCGAGGACGGGACCGGCCGGAGCGACACCGCCGCCAAGGTCTCCGCCGAGGCGAAGACGGGCGAAACCAAGACCGTCCTCTCCCAGCAGACGACCGTCGCTGGCGGCGCCAAGGCCAAGGCGTGGGAAAAAGTTTCCGCCCCCAAGGTCCTCAAGCAGGTGGATCAGGCCATGCTCAAGACCCTGCGCAACGGGGCCAAGCAGCTTACCCTGCAACTCACTCCCGAGAACTTGGGCAAGTTGTCCATCGTCCTCTCGGTCCACGGCAAGGAAGTCAGCGCGACCATCCGCACCGAGAACTCCGATGCCCACAAGATCATCACGGAAAACCTTCACATCATTAAGAATTCTTTAGAATCACAAGGCCTGAAAGTTGACAAGCTCGACGTCCAGGCAGGGCTCGCCGACAACCAGAATTCCAACAATTGGTTCAGCGAAAGCGAGCACAATCTGTCCCGGGAACGGGAGGCCATGGTCGCCATGCGCAACCACATGCGGAGCATGCGGTCCCAAGGAATGAACGGCATGGCCCAGGACGTGCAATCCGTCGGTGAACGGGTAATTACTTCCGATCAGGGTTTGCACCTTATCGCATAAGCGAGGTCCATCATGGGTTACGTAGATACAACAGGCGTCTATCTGGGGCAGCAAGAGGACCGACTTGCCGCTTCGAACTCGCCGAAAGAACATAAGACCAGCCTGGACCAGGATGCCTTCCTGAACATCCTGGTGGCTCAGCTCACGCACCAAGATCCCCTCAATCCCATGGAGGACACCGACATGACCTCCCAGTTGGCCCAATTCTCAAGCCTTGAGCAATTGACCAGCATAAACAAGGGAATCTCCACGCTGAACGAGACCATGTCCCAGAACGACATCCTCACGGCGGTCAGCTTCATCGGCAAGGAGATCAAGGCCGAGGGCTACAAGGTCAGCCTGAACGAAGGCAACGCCTCGACCATCTACTACGGCTTCGGCGAGAGCGTCACCAGCATCATGATGAACATCTACGATTCCGAAGGAGCCATCGTCCGCACCGTGGAGCTCGGCAGCAAGGAAGCCGGCACCTACCAGTACACCTGGGACGGCAAGAACGAGAACAACGTGCTGCTGCCCGACGGCCAATACGGCGTGGGCATCATCGGCCAGGACATGGATGGCGGCTACGTCATGGTCCAGACGGAAATCGCCGGCAAGGTGGATGGCGTGGTCACCGAAAACGGCACCCAGTTCCTGCGCCTGGAGGATGGCCGATACGTCAATATGCTCAACGTCAAGGAAGTCGTCGATCCCAGCGCGTCCCCGACGAAAACGGATGACGACAAGGGTGACGACACGGGCAATGACGACGGCAAGGACGACGACACGGGCGACGGCGACAACAAAGGCGACGCCTAGACGACGAACGATCATTTCACGCCGGGCCGAAGGCGGTCCGGCGCTCTTGGAGAAGAGATTAGGAGGTTATTATGGGTTTAGGAGCATCACTGTATTCGGGCATTTCCGGCCTGACGGTACACTCGGAACGCATGACGGTCATCGGCAACAACCTGGCCAACGTGAACACCACGGGATTCAAGGGCGCCATGATGCAATTCGAGGACCTCGCCAGCTCGAATTTCTCTACCGTCCACGGCGTGGGCCAGGTCGGACGCGGCGTGCGCGTCTCCTCCGTCTATTCGGACTGGGGCCAGGGCGCGTTCGAAGCGTCCACCGCGGCCACCGACATGGCCATCTCCGGCGAGGGCCTCTTCATGGTTTCCCCCCCGGGCGAGGAGATGAAGTACTACACTCGGGCGGGCAATTTCCGGTTCAACAACGACGGCTACCTGGTCGATCCCCACGGCTACATCCTCCAGGGATGGCAGGTGGAGCACAATTCCACATCCGTGACCAAAAGTACCTCGAATTCCGAGCCGACGACCAGTTCCGCGCGGATAATCGGAACGCCGACCGACATCCGCATGGAGAACTTCCAATCCGATCCCAAAGCGACCTCCAGCGTGACCATCATCAGCAACCTGGACCCCTCGGCCTCGGATAAGTCGACCGATTCGACCAATCCCTACTTCGCCATGTTCAAGAACTGGCACGGCGAGGACGAAACCCCGTTGGAATCCACCCGGTACGGCTACTCGACCACGCTCAAGGTCTATGACGAAATAGGCACGGCCCACAACCTGACCGTGTACTTCGACAAGGTGGCCTTGAGCAACGCGGGCGGCGACACGGTGTGGGAGTTCATGGTCACCTGCGACCCCAACGACGACCATCGCATGCTGTCCGGCGCCAACGGCATACCGTCTACCATAGGCGACGGCAAGACATCGGCCGCGGGCGTGCTCATGATCGGCACCCTGACCTTCAGCACCGGCCGCCTGGCGGGCATGAGCGCCTACACGCTCAAGTCCAACGGCAACGGCAACGTCAAGGACCTGAACAACTGGGACCTGGCGGACTTCTCCACCAGCGGCCTCCCGGTCTGCACGGCCAACTTCCTGGGGAAGTCCAACGCCAGCACGGCCGAATCCGTCAACGCAACGCCCCTCCAGATCGACTTTGGCATCTCCAACAAAAACCTGTCGAGCAACGGCGGGCCCGGGACCATCGGCTGGGCCGGCGGCCTGGGCACCATCCCCACCACGGCAGCCATGGTCGGCAACAACATCAGCAACACCAACTACCTGGCCAACTTCAAGGATCCCGCCATCTCGGCCATGGCCACCCAAAGCGTGGAGAGGGGCGGCTTCTCCACCCTGTTCCAAAGCCAAAACGGCTACTCCGCAGGTATTCTGCAGAACATCTCGGTCTCCCGCGAGGGCATCATCTCCGGCCACTATTCCAACGGGCAGGTGCTGGAACTCTACGCAGTGACCCTGGCCACCTTCACCAACCAGCACGGCCTGCGCCGCGAGGGCGGCAACCTGTTCTCCGAAACGCTGGATTCCGGCCCGGCCCTGACCGGCCAGGCGGGCAGATCCGGCAAGGGCACCATCGACGGCAACCAACTGGAGATGTCCAACGTGGACATGGCCTCCCAATTCGTCAGCATGATCACCACCCAACGCGGATTCCAGGCCAACACCAAAATGATCACCACCGTGGATTCCATGCTCGGCGAAGTGATCTCCATGAAGCGGTAACCACAAAGGTCTCAAGTAACCCATACTGATAGACGTCCTTCTCCAAGCGCCCCCAGGCCACCCACCAGGGGGCAACGAAAACCCGGCGGCCCCGCGATGCATTGCGCATCGCGGGGCCGTTCGGGTTGTGGCGCGGGAGGGAAACGGGCGGACGACCGCCGCGGCGCCGCCTACGAGGTCAGGTCGGCCTTCGCCAGGACCTCGATCAACCGCCGGAGCATGTCCATGTCGAAGGCGCTGCGCATGGACTTGATCCGCACCAGGGCCTCGAACGGGGTCAACCGCCGCTCCGTGCGGCCGCGCGTGAGATTGTCGTACTCGTTGCACAGGGCGAGCGCCCTGACGTAGGACGGCAGCATGGCCCCGGTGGATCCCGAAGGATACCCCAGGCCGTCCTCGCGCTCATGGTGGAAAAGGATGCACTGCAGGGTTTCCTGGGGCAGGGGCAAGGCCGAGCACACGCCCACGCCCAGGGCGGGATGCGACTTGACCAGGTCCTTGTCCGCGCGGCTCAGCGTTTCGAATTTCTTGGCGAAAATTTCGGGCGGCAGCTCCAACTTCCCGATGTCGTGGAGGAGGGCCCCCATGCCCACGGCCACAATCAGGTCCGAGTCCTCCTTCATGAACGAGCACAGGGTGGTCACGGTCAGGACCATGACCCCCACGCCGTGCTGGAAGAGTTCCTCGCCTTCGCGGATGAACCGGGCCAACTCCTTGAGGGCATCCTCGCGCGACAGGAATCTCAATGAATCGGTGATGAGCTTGTGGATGCGCTGGAAGCGACGCTTGTCCACGGGCGCGGGCAGGGAGCGGTCGAAGGCCTCGCGGGCCAGGGAGGTGGTGGCGTCGCTCCACACCCGGGCGCGCTCGCCTACGGGAATAGACTCGTCGTCCAGAATTTCCAGGATGTTATCCTGCAGGTAGCGGGTAAAGAGCGCGTAATCCTCGGTCCGCACATAGAGATGGTCCACGCCGAGCAAGCCCAGCCGCTGTTTGTGCTCCTCGGTGAACAGCTCGCCTTTTTCCGCGTACAGGACCAGTCGGTCGCCTTGCTTGAGATACAGGGAAAAGCCGCCCACCCGGGAAGGGATGACCATGTAGGGCGAAACCTTGACCATGGCCCGGGCGCGGCCTCGCTTGCCGTTATGTGCGCCGTTCCCGGCGGGGGGTGGGGTGTCCATGCATTCTCCTTGCCGAGAGCCGGGGGTGCGCAGGACTCGGAATGTCGATGAGCGCGTCGGCAACCCGGCCGCCTGCGTGAGGCCCGTGGCTTTCCGTCCCCGTCTCGCGACGGGTTTGGCATTGTCTCTATTCGCGCCTATACGCGCTGCCGCCCGGGCTGTAAAGGCCGGGCCAAACCGGGGAAGGCCGCAGGTCGGGACAGAGAGTCGGAGATCTCAATCTCGCGGGGTGATGGACCTCCTCGGCCATGATGGCCGCAAGGGTGGCGGCCAGTCCCGGATCGTTCCGGCGGCCCGCCAGAAGCCTGCCGCAAAAGCCATGGGCCGCGACCGCCAGCCGCGCCAGGGGCCCGAGGAGACTGCCTGCGCGCATCCGTCATGATGGGCACAATGGCGGGGAAACGCGCCATCGCCAACCGGGGTATTCCGCCTCTCGGCCCGGCCCCGATTCGTCACATCTCTGCGCTTGCCTTGGCTTCAGGAATGGTTACTCTCTGCCGATGCAAACCACCGACTCCAAATCCATACATATAGAAGGCGCCCGGCACCACAACCTCAAGGACCTGACCCTGGACATTCCCCGCGAAAAGCTGGTGGTCATCTGTGGTCCGTCCGGGTCGGGCAAGTCCACCCTGGCCTTTGACATCGTCTACGCCGAGGGACAGCGACGCTACGTCGAATCGCTTTCGGCCTACGCCCGCCAGTTCCTGCCCCAAATGGACAAGCCGGACGTGGACAAGGTCGAGGGGCTCTCCCCGGCCATTTCGCTTGAGCAGCAGACCGCCACCCGCAACCCGCGCTCCACCGTGGGCACCGTGACCGAAGTCTACGACTTCCTGCGCGTCTTCTTCGCGCGGCTGGGCAAATTCTACTGCCCGTCCTGCGGCAAGCCCATCGAGGCCCAAACCACGGACGAGATCGTCGAGACCGTCCTGGACATGGCGGAAGGCACCAAGTTCATGCTCCTGGCCCCGCTGGTCGAGCACCAGAAAGGCACGCAAAAGGACCTCTTCGCCAAGCTCAAGAAGGACGGATTCGTGCGCGTGCGCGTGGACGGCGAACTCCATTCCCTGGACGAGGTTCCGGAGCTGGAAAAGAACAAGAAACACACCATCGACCTGGTGGTGGACCGCCTTGTGCTCAAGGACGGCATCAAGAAGCGCCTGGCCGACTCCGTGGAGCTGGCCCTGGAAAAGGGCGACGAGCGCATGATCGTGTCCGTGGTCGGCGGCGACAACGCCGGGGACACCTTCATGTCCACCCTGTCCACCTGCCCGTCGTGCAAGATCTCCATGCCCCGGCTGACCCCGCAGCTTTTCTCCTTCAACTCGCCCCAGGGGGCCTGCCCCACTTGCAACGGCATCGGGGCCGTGGAATATTTCGAGCCCGATCTGATCGCGCCCAACAAAGGGCTGTCCCTCAACGAGGGCGGCGTCATCCCCTGGAACAACGCCACCCGCCAGCGCCAGTACGGCCCCCAGCTCAAGAAGCTCGGCGCGCGCCACGGGTTCACCCTGGACACGCCCCTGGCCGACTTTTCCGAAGAGGCCTGGGCCGCGCTCTTCTATGGTGACCGCGAATCCGGCTGGTCCGGCGTGGTCCCCATCCTCGAATACGGCCGCGAGCAGGCGGGCGTCTGGGACCACTGGACCGCGCGGTTCCAACAGACCAGGCCGTGCCCGACCTGTAACGGCGCTCGTCTCAAGCCCGAAGCCCTGGCCGTGCGCGTGGCCGACAAGAACATGGTCGAGTTCACCTCCATGTCCATCCAACGCGCCCTGGAATGGCTTCAGGGCCTCGAATTCTCCGGCCACGACACGCTCATTTCCGAACCGCTCCTCAAGGAGTTGACCCACCGCCTCGGTTTCATGGTCAACGTGGGACTGGACTACATCTCGCTTGGCCGGAACATGGCCACCCTGTCCGGCGGCGAGGCCCAGCGCATCCGGCTGGCCTCCCAACTCGGTTCCGGCCTGGTGGGCGTGACCTATGTGCTGGACGAACCTTCCATCGGCCTGCACCCGCGCGACAATCAGCGGCTGCTCGACACCCTGCGCTCGCTGCAACGGCGCGGCAACACAGTGCTCGTGGTCGAGCACGACGAGCCGACCATCCGCGAGGCGGACCACGTCATCGAAATCGGCCCGTCCTCGGGCTGGCTGGGCGGCGAGATCGTCTTCCAGGGCCCGGTGGATCAACTGCTCAAGGCGGATTCCCTGACCGGCAAGTACCTGCGCGGCGACCTGTTCATCGCCCCGCCCGAGACGCGCCGCAAACCCGCGGGCCACATCTCCCTCAAGGGGGTCCAGACCAATAACCTCAAGGATCTGGACGTGGACATCCCGCTCGGGGTCATGACCTGCGTGACCGGCGTGTCCGGCTCGGGCAAGTCGTCCCTGGTCATGGACTCCCTGTACAAGCACCTGCTCCTGCATCAGGGCCAGAAGGCCAGCGACCCCGGCAAGATCGGCGGAATCCAGGGGATCGACAAGATCGAGAAGGTCATCTCCATCGACCAGTCGCCCATCGGCCGTACCCCGCGTTCCAACCCGGCCACCTACACCAAGATATTCGACGAGGTCCGCAAGATATTCGCCGGGGCCAAGGAGTCGCGCAAACGCGGCTACCAGCCCGGCCGATTCTCGTTCAACGTCAAGGGCGGCCGTTGCGAAGCGTGCAAGGGCGACGGCCAGATCCGGGTGGAGATGCACTTCCTGCCCGACGTCTACGTCACCTGCGAAACCTGCAAGGGCAAGCGCTACAACGCCCAGACCCTGGAGGTCGAATACCGGGGCAAGAACATCGCCGAAGTGCTGAACATGACCGTGCGCCAGGCCCGCGAGTTCTTCGCCAACCATCCCGCCCTCATGCGCAAGCTCGACGTCCTGGCCGACGTGGGCCTGGAATACCTGCGCCTCGGCCAGCCCGCCACCACCCTGTCCGGCGGCGAGGCCCAGCGCATCAAAATATCCCGAGAACTCGGCAAGCGCAGCCTGCCCGGCGCGCTCTACATCCTGGACGAACCCACTACCGGCCTGCACATGCACGAGGTCGGCAAGCTCATCCGCGTGCTCCACCAACTCGTGGACAAGAACGCCACGGTCATCGTCATCGAGCACAACACCGACGTCATCATGGCCTCGGACCACGTCATCGACCTCGGCCCCGGCGGCGGGGAGCACGGCGGCCGGATCGTGGCTTCGGGCACGCCCGAGGAGATCATCGCCAACCCGGACAGCGTGACCGGCAAGTTTCTGTTGTAGGCGGCCAAAGGCCCGGGATGAAAAAAAGGGGCGCATTGCGCCCCTTTCGTCGTTCAAGGGAACGCGCATGGTCCGCCGCAAACGGAATCTACAGCACGGCCCGCAGGAGCCAGAGCGTGCCCATCCCCCCGAGAAGGGTCCACAGGATGCTGCGCGTTTTCCAGGCCACCAGCACGGCGACGGCGGCGGCCACGGGCCGAGCCAGGCCGACGGGGGCCCCGGCCGTGCCGTGCAGAAGAACGGTGGGCACGATGATGGCGGGTAGAACCGAAGCCGGAATGAACCGGAGCATGCGCACCACGGCCTCGGGAAAGGTCACCCGGTCCACGACGAGGATAAAGGAGAATCGGATGACGAAGGTGCCCAGCCCGAGCAGGACGCCCACCAGCCACCAGTTCACGGCATCAGGCACGGGTCAGCCTCCGTTCGGCCAGATAGCCGAGCAGGATGCCGGTCACGGCCCCGGCCATGAGCCCGAGGTTGTAGGGCAGCCCGTCGGCGAAATAGGCCACGGCTCCGGCGGCCAGAGCGGCCAGGGCCGTAGGCCGGTCCTGGATGGCGGGCACGACCACGGCGATGAAGGTCAGGGGCACGGCGAAGCCCAGGTCCCAGGCGGGTGGAATGAACGCGCCCACGGACGCTCCGAGCACCGCGCCGATGGAGTAGGATCCCCACACGACCACGGCCACGCCGAAGAAGTAGAACGGCTTGTCCACGCTGCCGCCGTCCGGCCGGGTGAAGCGGGCAATGCCCAGGGCGTAGGCCTGGTCGGAAAGCATGAAGCCGCACACCGCCCGCATGGGCAGGGGGGCGGTTCTGAGGTGCGGGGCGATGGACGCCGAGTACATGAAAAAGCGCAGGTTGATGATCAGCCCGGTGAGCACGACCACGGCCAGGGAGGCGTGGTGAGTCATAAGCTGAAGAGCCGCCAGTTGACTGGCCCCGGCGTTGATGGCCCAGGTGAAGCCCAGGGCGCCCCACAGGGGCATGCCCACGCCCGCGCTGACCGCGCCGCAGATGAGCCCGAAGGGAACCATACCCAAAAGGATGGGGATGCTGTCGCGCATCCCGGCCAGAAAGGATTGTCGTCTGTCTTTCATATGTATTGATCCGCCGCCCGGTGGAGTTACTGCCCGGCACGGTCGCCGTCAACGGATTAATTTATCGGCCGTCCGGTGCGCGGCGCTGGACTTTTGATGACAAATGACGGGATACTCAAGACCATGAAAACCAAAGAAACTTACCGTTGCGCCGCCTGCGGCGCGCAGGCGCCCCGCTGGCAGGGGCAATGCCCGTCGTGCAAGGAATGGAACACGCTGGAAGCCGTGACCGTGACCAAAAAGGATTCGCGCCCGGTGGGCGCTGCCGCGGCCCAATCCGCGCCCCAGGTCCTGGAGGACCTGGAAAGCGAGCACCTCGGGGCCCGTTCGTCCGGACTGCCTTCCCTGGACCACCTGCTCGGGGAAGGGCTGGTGCCGGGCGCGGCCATCCTGCTCGGCGGTGAGCCGGGCATCGGCAAATCCACCCTGCTGCTGCAACTGGCGGGCAGCCAAGCTCGGCTGGGACACACGGCGGTCTACCTGTCCGGCGAGGAATCCCTGCCCCAGCTCAAGGCCAGGGCGGAACGCCTGGGCCTGCTCGGACCGGGCCTGCTGGCCATGGCCACCAACAAGGTCGAGGACGGGCTGGCCATCCTCGAAGGGATCAACCCGCCGGAACTGCTCATCGTGGACTCGGTCCAGACCCTGGCCTCGCCCCTCGCCGAGGGCATCCCGGGTTCGGTGGGCCAGGTGCGCGCCGTGTCGAGCGAACTGGTGGAGAAGACCAAGAAGACCGGGACCACCCTCATCCTGGTGGGCCACGTGACCAAGGACGGCCAGATAGCCGGGCCCAAGCTCCTGGAGCATATGGTTGATACGGTCCTGTACCTGGAGGGCGACCGCAAGCATTTCTCGCGCATCCTGCGCGTGCTCAAGAACCGGTTCGGGCCGAGCGACGAGCTGGTCGTCTTCACCATGAAGGAACAGGGCCTCGAAGTGGTCGAGGACCCGGCGACCTTTTTCCTGGGTGCGCGGGACCCGTCCCTGTCGGGTACGGCCATGGCGTTGGCCGTGGACGGACAGCGGCCCTTTGCCGTGGAGGTCCAGGCCCTGGTCTCCAAATCCTTCCTGACCATCCCCCGGCGCACGGCGCTGGGCTTCGACACCAACCGACTGAACCTGCTCCTGGCCGTGCTCGAAAAGCGGCTCCGGCTGAACCTGAGCGGACACGACATCTACGCCAAGATCTCCGGCGGGCTGGCCTCGCGCGACCCCGGACTGGACCTGGCCGTGGTGGCCGCGCTCATGTCCTCCTTCTACGATCAGCCGTTGCCCGAAGCCTCGGTCTTCTGGGGCGAAATCGACCTGAACGGGCAGGTGCGCCCCGTGGCCGCCCACGACGTGCGCCTCAAGCAGGCCGGACGGCTGGGCCACGGCCCGGTCTGCCACTCGGGCACGGCCCCGACCCTGGCCGACCTGCAACGGCTGCTCTTCGGCAGGCGATAGCGGACCCATGACATTTTCACCAAAACAGTGATACGCTCACCCCGACCGCGCCGCCCGAGGCGCGGCCAACGGACGCAAGCGCACCGCGCCCCGGCGCGACGAACACCGACCTCAATCCGGAGGAAGACATGACCGACATTCTCGATTGGACCAACGCGGACCTGGACCGATTGGACACGGCGACCTATGCGGACAGAGCCGACGACATGGCCGCGCGGCTGCGCGAGGAAACCGGCGCGGGCAGGCTGCCCTTCCTGACCATGCCCTACGCGACGGAGCTGAAACAGCAGTTGGCCGGCCTCAAGGAGCGCCTCGGCGGATTCGAGCACATGCTCCTGCTCGGCATCGGAGGTTCGGCCCTGGGCGCGCGCGCCCTGCAAAAAGCCTTTTACCCCGAGCAGGACCGGCCCGGCCACCGGGGCCGGAGCCTGTGGATCGCGGACAACGTGGACGCCTACGCCCTGGCCGCCTACATGGACAAGCTGCCGCCCGAAAAGACCGTGGTGGTCACGGTGTCCAAGTCCGGCGGGACCATCGAGACCGTGGGCCAGTATTTCATCGTCAAGGAATGGATGAAGGAACGGCTCGGCGACAAGTGGGCCGACAACATGCTCCTGGTCACCGACGCGGAAAAAGGCTTTTTGCGCGGCGAGGCCGATACCTACGGCATCACGGCCCTGCCCGTGCCCGACAATCTCGGCGGGCGCTACTCCGTGCTCTCGGCCGTGGGCCTGATCCCGGCCCTGTTTCTGGGCATGGACATCGACGCCCTCATGGCCGGGGCGCGCGAGGTGGCCGACGTCCTGGCCGCCCCGTCCCTGACCGGCGCAACCCTGGCCCGGACCCAGGCCTTCCGCCTGGCCGCCTGGGGCGCGGCCCTCATGGACAAGGGCTTTACGGAGATGATCTTTTTCGCCTATATCCCCTTGTGGGCCAGCTTCGGGGACTGGTTCGCCCAGTTGTGGGCCGAGTCCCTGGGCAAGGAAGGCCGAGGCAGCCAGCCCGTGCCCGCCGTGGGCGTGACCGACCAGCACTCGGTCAACCAGATGTTCATGGACGGCGTGCGCAACAAGGCGTGCCTCTTCCTGACCTGCCCGGCCCTGCCCGACGGGCCGAGCTTTCCGGCGGATCTGCCCGACCAGTTCGCCTACGTTCGGGGCAAACCCTTCGGGGAATTGATCCGGGCCGAGGGACTGGGCACACGCATGGCCCTGTCGAAAAACGGCGTGCCCCTGGTGGAAATCCAGGTGGGAGAGGACGGCCCCCGGCAGGCGGGCAAGCTCATCGGGATGCTCGGCGCGGCCACCATCCTGACCGGCTGGCTCATGGGCATCAACCCCCTGGACCAGCCCGCCGTGGAGCTGGGCAAACGGCTGGCCAAGGCGCGCATGGACGCCGACGGACTGGCGGAGGAAAAGGCGGACCTGAACGCCTTCCTGAACGCCGAACGAGACATACGGGAGTTCTGAGCCATTGCTGAATAATCGAGAGGAAAGCGGCAGCCCGCTCCAGTTCGTCCGGGTCATCTCCTGGTCGCTGCTGGTCATCATTCTGAGCTTCAGTCTGCTGTTGTCGCTCTTCATCTCCAAATATGCGGAGCAGACCCTGCTCGAAAAGCAGGAGGCCTTCGCCCTGCTCCTGGCCGAAAACGTCAGCCACCAACTGTTCACCCGCTTCGTCATCCCCACGGTGCTGAAGTTCGGGGCCATCCGGCTGCGCAATGAGGACCAGGCCAACGCCATGGACAAGGTGGTCCGCTCGACCATCCACAGCTTCCACGTCTCATCCCTGCGCATCTACGACCACGAGGGGAACATTACCTATTCCCTGAACAAGGACGAGATCGGCAGCGACGGCAATGCCGACTACATGGTCAGGAAGACCTGGGACACCGAGGACTTCAGCGCGGAAATCCTGTCCAAGGTCTCCAAGATTGCCTCCCTGTTCCGGGTCAGCCTCGATCCCGGCTCCATGGTCCTGCGCGCCTACTACCCCCTGCGGGTCGAGCGCAGCCTGACCGACATCGAGTCCAACCCGATCATGGGCATCCTGGAATTCCAGCAGGACATCACCGCCGACTACCTGGCCACCCTCAACTTCGAGCGCTTGATCATCGCCTTCTCCCTGATCACCTCGCTGGTTCTCTTCTTCCTGGTCCTGACCGTGCTGCGCCGGGCCGAGCGGCTGAGCAACAAGCAATTGCGCGAACAGGAGCGGCTCATCTTCGAGCTGCAACAACAGGAGAAGCTGGCGGGCATGGGCCGCATGGTCGCGGGCGTGGCCCACGAAATCCGCAATCCGCTGGGGATCATCTGCTCCAGCTCCGAACTGATCCTCAAGAAAGCCAGAAAGGAAAACAGTTCGCACGTGCGCATCCTCGAAGCCCTGCACGAGGAGGCCAAACGGCTGTCGCGCACGGTCACGGAATTTCTGGACTACGCCCGACCCAAGAAACCGACCCTGCACGACGTGGACGTCAAGTCCATCCTCGAACAGGTGGTGGTCTTCATGGAGCCCGAGTGCGAGAAACTCGGCGTGACCGTGGACCGCGATTACGACGGCGACATGACGACCCGGGGCGACAAGGACCTGCTCTACCGCGCCTTCTACAACCTGGTGGCCAACGCGCTCCAGGCCATGAACGGCCCGGGCGAACTGTCCATCAGCGCGGCCAGGGGCGAAGAGGGGCTGCACGTAACCCTGGTCGATTCCGGCCCGGGCTTCGCCCCCGAGCACCTGGAGCGGGTGCGCGACCCGTTCTTCACCACCAAGGACACCGGGACCGGCCTGGGGCTGGCCCTGGTCTCGACCATCTTCGAGAGCCACGGCGCGGAAATGGCCCTGAGCAACGCCGAAGAGGGCGGCGCCCGGGTGGACGTCATCTTCCCCGCCTAAGTCCGCAACCAGGAGAGATACATAACATGTCCAAAGCATGGATACAGGCCAAGCACTCGGAATTCGTCCGGGACCTGTTCAAATTCTTCTGCCAGGCGTGCGACCAGTTGGAACGGCAGTTCATCCGCTTCGACGAGGACGGCACGGTGGAATTCGACGTCCTCAAGGACCTGGTCGGCGACGAGATGAACAAGGGACTGCTCTGGCGCATGAAGGACACGGCCCACCACGTTTTCCGCAACGACCCCCACGCCCAGTTGGGCGGGCAGTTCCTGGACTGGGCCCTGGGCTACATCTTCCACGAGACCCTGAAGCTCAAGGAGGACGCCTACCAGAAACAGAATTACGCGCCCTGGTTCCACCGTCTTTACGAAGGCGACCTGAACACCTCGGAAAAGGACGTCACCCAACAGCTCTTCCAGGTCCTCAACCAGACCGAGGAGTCCATGCGCCGCGAGATCGACCGCATCCGGTTCATCATCGCCAAAGGCCGCCAGTTGCTGCCCTACTACCTGCACCGCTACAGCGACAACATGCTGCTCGCCCGCTACATCTTCTCGCAGAACGAACTGGTCCGATCCGTGTTCGCCGACGAATACGACGGCCTGATCGCCGCCATCTACGGGGACGAGCCCGAACGCATGTACATCCTGGCCAGCCAGTCCCTGCGGCTGGGCGGATGGGTGGAGGAAGCGGCCCAGGCCGTGGATGAAGCCGTCCGGGAGAATCCGACCAGCAAAATGGTGTTGCAAGAAAAGAAAATTATTGATAATTGGTCCGATAGAACAACTACATGACCCGGTCTTTCGCCGGGAAATGTGAACCGTGATTCATATGAGGAGGCCGTGAATGAAAAAGCTGTTTTTACTGGCAATTGCCCTGTGCGTCGTGTTCGCCTGGGGCTGTTCCAAAAAAGTTCAGACCGAACCCGAAGTGGTTGTGGTCGAAGAAACGGAAGTCGTCGTCGAGCAGCCCGCACCCGCGCCCGTGGTTGATCCCATGGCCGTGTACAAGGCCGAATACGATGCCCTGCCCGTGACCCACACTGTGACCAAGGGCGAGTGCCTGTGGTGGATTTCCGAGTACAAGCATGTGTACAACGATCCCTTCATGTGGCCCTTGATCTACAAGGCCAACCGCGACAAGATCAAGAATCCCGACCTGATCTACCCCGGCCAGCAGTTTGATGTGCCCCGCTACGGGTTCGACCTTGAAGAAGTGAAGGCCTCCCGCAAGCAGGCCGGTGCCCCCTGGCAGGCTCTTGAGCCCGGACAGGACGCCGTCATTCCTGCGGAGATGCGCGCCGCGCTCGGCTACAGCTTCTAACGGCCCGCCTCACCAGCCATACAGACCCGCCCGTCCCTTCCGGACGGGCGGGTTTTCTGTTGGCGGGCGGGGCGGTTTCCGATTGCAACGCAAGAAACGGATGGTTAGGTGTACGGGCCTGGGGTATTCAAGACCCCATGCGTACCGAGACAGCCATCAGCCCAATGCACCCCGGTGACCGGGCCCTGCTCCCAACCCTCTCCGCCATCTGGGGCGGGTCGTTCTCTCTGAACGCCATAGCCCTGCGCGGCCTGGCCGCCCTGACCGCCGCGTTGCATCGGGCCGTCCGGCCCCACTTGCGTAGCCAGCCACAGTTCCCGATCCTCGGTAGCGAAGCGACCAACGCCAGCCTAGTCACGCTGTTCATTCCGTTCAGCGCCACAGCCCTGGGTATTGTCTTCCCGGGCGCCCCCTTCACCCCTTGCCTTTTTTTCGGCATACTCATCGTGTCCGGGGCCGCCCTGCTCATCGACGGGCGTCTCCGGCCGTCCCGGAGGCAATCATGACCCGTTACACCGACCGCGACGCCCGTTTACGGGCCGTGCTCCAACGCGACCGCGAGGCCGCCGACGCCTTCCGCTACGCCGTGCGCACCACCGGCGTCTACTGCCGTCCCGGCTGCCCGTCACGGACGCCCCGTCCCGAAAACATCGAATTTTTCGACACCCCGTCCCAGGCCGAGACCGCCGGATATCGCCCCTGCAAACGCTGCCGCCCTGACGACCCCGTCCACCGCGACATCGACTCCGACCGCGTGGTCCAGGCCTGCCGGGCCATGGAACGGACCCTCGACGAAGGCGGCGAGCCGCCCTCCCTGGGCGACCTGGCCCGAAACGCGGGTTTAAGTCCCGCCCACTTCCAACGCCTGTTCAAGGCCCGCGCGGGGGTCTCTCCCAAGGAGTACGCCCTGGCCCTGCGCGATGATCGCGTACGCGCCGCCCTGACCCGAGGTCTGTCCGTGACCGAGGCCATTTTTGAGGCGGGCTTCGGCTCGGCCAGCCGCTTCTATGAGCGCGCCGAGCGGACCTTGGGCATGTCCCCGTCCGTCTACCGCAAGGGCGGCCGTGGCCTGGTCATCCGCCATGCCGTGGCCGAATCCTTCCTCGGCCCGATCCTGGCCGGGGTCACCGACCGGGGCGTCTGCGCCATCGAGTTCGGCGAGACCGCCGAAGCCCTGGTCCAAGCCCTGCGCGACCGTTTTCCCGAGGCCGAACTGCGCGACGCCCGGACCGAGCTGACCCCGCTTCTGGCTGAGGTGGCCGACTTCATCGGCTGTCCCGGCCAGGGATTGGACCTGCCGTTGGACATTCTGGGCACCGCCTTCCAACAGCGCGTCTGGCGGGAATTGGCCCGCATCCCGGCGGGCGAGACCCGCACCTATGCCGACGTGGCCCGCGCCCTGGGCCAACCCAAGGGTGCCCGGGCCGTGGCTGCGGCCTGCGCCGCCAACCCCCTGGCTGTGGCCGTCCCCTGCCATCGCGTCCTGCGCAAATCCGGCGAACTGGCCGGATACCGATGGGGGGTGGAACGGAAGCAGGCCCTGCTCGACAGGGAACGGGAGGAAGCCTCTCCGGCAACCGGGAGCGGGGAAGGAAAAAACGCGGAGAAGTAACCGCCGCTCCCCGGTGAACGTCAGGTGGTTCCCCCCACGAAAAAAGGCCCCGCCGAATCCCGGCAGGGCCGCAAAAAACCTTTCTTCCTATCTGGAACGGGCGGCTCCCCCGCCGCGCCTGCACTCCCCGGAGCTTTCGAGAATGGGGCAGCCGCGCATCTCCTCCAGAGGGGCTCTCATCCTCACGCAGGCGGCTAGGCTGCGATGAAAGCATCCCGGGAGAAATATGCGGATGGCCCGCTCTCGAAAACCGCTACACCGCGCCCAAAGCCTCGGTGCGGGTGGGGTAGAGGGGAAAGATCTTGTCGTAGCCGGAGACCTCGAAGACCTCCTGGATGTAGTCCTTCACGCCGCAGATGGCCACCGTGCCCGAGTTCTTCTTGAGCCGCTGATAGGCCAAAACCAGGACGCGCAGGCCCGAACTGTTGATGTAGTCCAAGCCGGAAAAGTCGAACAGCAGCTTGGTGGTGCCGTCCTCCAGCAAACCCACGACCGTGTCCTCCAGGGTCTGGGTTCCCTCGCCGTCGAGATTGCCGTCCACGGCGAGGATGACCACTCCACCCTCTTCGATCTGATTCAATGCCATGCTCTCCCTCCAAAAGCCCTAGCCCTGCATCGGGCAATGGGTCTTGCTGATGTCCATGCCCTTGCGCAGCGTCAGGACGTTCTTGCCGTTTTCCCGTTTGTATTGGATGCCGTGCACCATGTTCTTGACCAGGTGGATGCCCAGGCCGCCCACGGGCTTGGTGCGATCTTCCAGGGGTATATCCAGTTCGGGAGGCGGGGCCTCCAGGATGTTGAAGGGCTCGGCGTCGTCCTCCACCCGGATGGTCAGTTGATCGCCTTCAAGGGCGATGGTCGCGTCGATGGGGTGCTCGTCGAAGTCGGCGTATCCGTAAGAAATGATGTTGGTGATCAATTCGTCCAGGACCAGGGTCAGGTGAAAGATAATCTTGGGGTGCAGACCATGTTCCATCCCGAAGGCCTCCACCTTGGGCTGGAAGCACTTGAAGCAATTTTCCTTGTTGGTCATGCGGAAGGATATGGAATGCCGCGCCATGGGCTTGCCGCTTGCTCCCTTCTTGACCACGACGACGGCGATGTCGTCCTCCTGGCCGTTGCCCTGAAAGGATTTCACCGCGGCCATCATGGCCAGACGAATATCCTCGGCTCTTTTATGGGCGTTCTCCCTGATGATGGCAAGCATTCTCTGCTTGCCGAACATCTGGCCGGTCGCGCTCCGGGCTTCCCAAACCCCGTCCGTGGCCATGACCAGGACCTCGCCCTCTTCGAGAGAAGTCTCGTTGGTCTCATAGGTGTAGTCCTCAATCACGCCCAACGGGAGGCCCTCGCCGTGCAGCTCGCCGAATTCGTCCGTGGCCGGGTTGTAGCGAATGGCCGGGTCATGTCCGGCCCGGACCCAGCGCACCCGATTCGAGCCCGCCGTGAGCTGGAGGTAGAACAGGGTCAGGAACCGGCCGGTGCCGTCCAGGTCGCGGCTGAGCACCCGGTTGATGGTCCCCACCCGCTGGTGCGGACTCATCTCGATGTCCGTCAGGGTGTGCAGTTGCCCCCTCGCCGTGGCCATGACCAGGGCCGAGGGCACGCCGTGGCCGGACACGTCACCGAGGACCACGGCCAGGCACGGCGGCTCATGGCCCGGGCAGACCTTGAGAAAATCGTAGTAGTCGCCGCCGGTCTTGTCGCAGTAGAGAATGCCGCCCGAGATGTCGAACCCGTCCAACTCCGGTTCCGCACCGGGCAGCAGCAGCCGCTGGACCTCCTGGGCCACTTCCATGATCCGGTTGAGATGCATGAGTTCCTTGAGCTGGGGCCCCATCTCGTTGATGGAGTTGATCAGGTCGTCGCGCTCGTCCCCGGTGTAGTGGTCAATGCGCGCGCCGAAGTCGCCCCGTGTCAGCTTCCGCGCCACTTCGACGATGGCGAAGATAGGCCTGGTGATGGCCCGCGAGCCAAACCAGGCGATGAGCCCGGTGATGAGCAGCATGACGCCGGAGATCACCGAGGACAGGGCGCGCACTTCGTCGAACAGCCCTTGCAGGGTGGCGTTCACTTCGTTGGGCAGCTTGGCCACCACGGCCTTGGGCGCGATGACCAAAAATGAAAAGGACTCGGCGGAAGCGAAGGCGCACAGCGAGGGTTTGCCCCGAAAGGTGACATCCACCACGCCCGAGTCGCGGGTGTCCATGGCATGCAGCAGGATTGCGTAGCCCACGGGCTCGTCAAAGGTCAGCCATTCCTGCTCCACAGCGCTCATCCAGTGGCGGCGGCCCTGCTCGTTGGGCTCCATCTGGACCAGGATGGGCAACCCCTTGTCCGTGGGCAGTCCCTCGGCGAGACGCTCCACCAGGAAGGTGCGCACCTTGCCCCCCCAGCGGGCTTCAAGCTGGTGGTCCGGCATCATGGCGTGGGCCGGGATATCGATGGACACGGCCCCGAGGAAGCGCCCGGTCGCGTCGCGCAAGGGATAGGCCACCGTATTGACAATGTACCGGGAGGCCGGGTCCACTCTGTGAAACCACTCGCACTTGTGCGACCCGCGGGCCCCGGCGTACCACTCCTGCGTCCTGGCGTCGTACATGGCGGGCAACCGGCCGTGTCCCGGGTAGGTCATCATCACGCCTGACTCCATGGCCACGTTGATCCAGAACGGGGCCGGGGGCAGATTTTGGAAGATGGTCCGGATAGCGGGCGCGGCCTTGAGCAAACGGCGCATCTCGGGCTCCACGGCCCGCTCGTCGACCGTCTGCGGCAGATGAAAGGTGGGGTGGTCGAAGCTGACCTGGATGAATTGCTGACCTTGGCCCATGGTCCGTCGGGCATACCCCTGGCGCCGGGCCGCATCGGGCGGCGTCAGGTCCGGGTCGCCGAAGTCGTTGGCCAAAAAGAGCGGTGAATCGTCCCCGGCCGGGCTCACGGACAAAGTGCCGTCCACCTCGCGGGCCACGCCGATGACCGCCAGACGCATGACCTCGGAACTCCGCTCCAGCAGGGTGAGCAGCGAGGAGGCCGTATATTTGAACTCGTCGGACATGATGCCCAGCAGTTCTTGCCGGGTCTGGTCCCCGGTTTTCTTCAGGACGTCCTGGGAGGCCTGGCTCATGAGCGTACGCGAAATGGCGATAGGCCCCAGGCTGAAGGCCAGGAGGACCACGAAGAATTTGACTCGAAGGGATATCTTCATACGTTTTCCGGACTGCTTCGCCGCCGTTGCGTCCCGCTTGCAGTTTGAGCACAGATGCGGGGAGAATGTCCACCGCCCGGGCCCCCATTTCCATTATAATGCTTGGAAAAGCCAACCGGAGCGTTTATACCCAAGCTATTGCGAACCCCAAAAACGGATGGGCCATGCCTCACCCCAACGACCAAAAACGCATCACCAAAACCTCCCTTTATTCCTGGGTGTTGTACAAGAGCATCCCGTTGCAGTTGGCCGTGGTGGGCATCATCGTGATCACCGTGGCCATGCGCGTGTTCCCGCTGGAAATGCAGAAGCGGATCATCAACCAGGCCATCGGCATGAAGGACGTCCCGGCCCTGTGGCGCTACTGCGCCCTGTACATCGGGTCCGTGACCCTGGCCGGAGTGCTCAAGTTCGCCATCAATCTGATGCAGGTCCATATCGGGGAGCGGGCGCTGAAGACCATCCGCGAACGGCTCTACGAACACCTTCTGTCCCTGCCCGTGCAATTCTATCGCCGCACCTCGCCCGGCAACGTCATCTCCTACCTGATCACCGAGTTCATCCCGGTAGCCAGCTTCATCGGCCAGGCCGTGGCCGTGCCCGCGGTGAACATCCTGACCTTCCTGGCCATGGCCGGATACATGATCAACCTGAACCCGACCATCGGGGTGATCTCCATCTCCATCTACCCGGTGGAGCTCTTCGTCCTGCCGCGCATCCAGAAGTATTTCCGCCGGGCCAACCGCCGCCGCATCAAACATACCCAGGCCCTTTCCGGGCTGGTGGGCGAGGCGGTCTCCGGCGTGCACGAGGTCCACTCCAATGCCTCCATTCCACTGGAGAAACAACGCTTTTCCAGAGTCCTGAACAAGCTTTACAGGGACACGGTGCTCCAGAACGGAATCAAGTTCGCCATCAAGTTCGTGAACAACTTTTTCATGAGCCTGGGCCCGTTCGTCCTCTTCCTCATCGGCGGCTGGTATGCCATCCAGGGCCGCTTCGACGTGGGCGCCATCGTGGCCTTCCTGTCGGCCTACGAGAAGCTCTACGATCCGTGGAAGGAGCTCATGGAGTTCTGGCAGGTCTACCAGGACAGCTCGGTCCGCTATCAGCAGATCATGCGCGCTTTCGACCACGCGCCCGAGTTCAAGCAGGTCACCGAAGGACGCGACCCCTACCACCTGGACAACGACGTGGAGATCCGCAACCTGTCCTTCGTGATCGGCGGCAACGTCCGGCTCCTGGACAACGTATCCCTGTCGGTCAAGGGCGGCGAGCACGTGGCCCTGGTCGGCTTTTCCGGCTCGGGCAAATCCACCCTGGCCCTGTGCGTGGCCCAGCTCTACAAATACACGGGCGGCTCGGTTCTGCTCGGCGGCCGCGAAGTTTCGGAACTGACCAAGCAGGACATCTCCTACAACCTCGGCATGGTCGCCCAGCACCCGTTCATCTTCGACGGCTCGGTCAAGGAGAACCTGCTCTACTCCTGCCGCTCCCTGGCCATGCAGGGCGGGCACTGTCCGGGCGGCGACGAGCCGAGCCTGGACGACCTGATCAAGATAACCCAACAGGTGGGGCTATTCACCGACGTGCTGGCCTTCGCCCTGCGCTCCCGCCTGGCCCCCGAAATGGACAGCGAAGCCCTCAAGGAGGCCATCCTGGCCTCGCGCAAGGAGTTCCAGGAAGGCGAGGCGGGCATGTACGCGGACGTGGCCGAGCACATCGAGATCTTCGACACCGACTCCTATTCCCGGTACATGACCGTGGCCGAAAACATCGCCTTCGGCGCGTCCAACGCCGAGCCTTTCGACCAGGAGCACCTGCACATTCACTGGGAATTTTTGGAATTTCTTGAGAGACACGGGCTGATGGCCCACCTGACCGTAATGGGCGAAACCCTGGCCAGGGTGATCACGGACGAACTCGGCCCGGAGCCCGATCACGAGGCCTTCCAGACCAGCCCCATCCCCGAGGCCGAGTACGGCGACTACCTGAAGGTGGCCAACCGGCTGGATTCGGGCGAACCCCTGTCCGAGGAGGAAAAGGGGCTGATCCTCAAGCTGGCCCTGGGCTACACCCCGGGCATCCACAAGGGGGTCCCCCTGGACAAGGGCTTCGTCAACCGCGTGGTCCGCTCCCGCGAGGATTTCATGACCCTGGTCACCGAACGCTACCCCGGAGCATTCACCTTCTTCACCCACGACAAGTACATCGATGCCCTGAACATCCAGGACAACATCCTGTTCGGCCGCGTGCGCACCGATGCCCAGGGAGCCGAGGAGGAGATCAACCACCGGATCATGCAGGCGCTGATCATGCAGGGGGCCCTGGAACCCGTGGTCGAGATGGGCCTCAACTTCCAGGTGGGGTCCATGGGCGACCGGCTGTCCGGTGGCCAGCGCCAGAAGGTGGCCCTGGCCCGAACCTTCCTCAAGGCGCCGCCCGTGCTCATCCTGGACGAGGCCACGGCCGCCCTGGACAATAAATCCCAGGCCCGGGTGCAGAATATCCTGACCTCCAACTGGAAGGGCAAGTCCACGGTCCTGGCGGTCATCCACCGGCTGGACATGCTGCCCTACTACGACAAGGTGGTGGTCCTCAAGGCGGGCCGCATCGTGGAACAAGGCGAGTATCAGGAGCTTCTTGACAAGAAGGGCGCGCTGTACGCCCTGATCCACGGCAGGGAAGAGTAACCGACGTTGTGCCCGAAGGGCCTCGCCCCACGCATCCCGTTATTGCTCCATGGGCGCGGTCTTGCCCGCCACGGGCCTGCGGTAACGCGCGGAATAGGTTGCTCATTTGTCAAAAACAGCAATGGAATTCTTCAGAAGTGAAATTTTTTTCTCTCTTTTTCCACTTTACAGGTCGTTTTTTTGAATGTACCCCAAGGGCAACCCAATCGGGACTCTCTCCCTCTCATAGGCCCGGTCCAGGAGAACGTCTCCTGGACCGGACTCTACTTACCAAGGAGACATAGCGATGCCGGAACCTGCTGAGAAAGCAACCGAACTTTTCCGTCAAATGAACAAGAACCGCCGGAACGTCTTCAAGGCGTACCAGGGGTTCACCGCCGCCATCAAGAAAGGCAGCGCCATCGAGGACAAATACCAGTCCCTGATCCTGATCGCCTGTTCCATCCTGACCCAATGCGACATGTGTATTTCGCTCCACGTGCAGAACGCGGTAACCTGCGGGGCCACCAAGGACGAAATCATCGATGCCGGACTCCTGGCCGTGGCCATGGGCGGCTCCCCCAAGATGATGCACATGCGCTACGTCTACGAAGAGCTCGACAAGCTCTACGAATAGAAGGCGAATCCGCACGCGACGAAACGGCGCGCCATGCTCGGGCATGGCGCGCCGTTTTTTTATTGTCCACCGCGTCCCTACAGGGTGTCCAGAAATTCGAGCTTTGCGAGAAGGTCGGCCTCGAGCAGGGCCTGTTCGGCCGCCAGGGAGGCGGCGATGTCGGCGCGGGAGTGCATGACCTGCATCTTGTACTTGTTCCCCAAGGCGTTGCCGAGTTCCGGGGCCGAGACCAGGGAGGCCGCGCCGGTGCGCTTCCGGTGGCGCACGGCCAGGTGTCCCTGGCAAACCGGGAAACGGCCCGCCTCGCACAGGCGCAAATCGTGCTCCATGTCGTCATATTGGGATGGGGAGAGATGAAGGGCGAAATCCCCGGAATCGAGGAGCGTCCGCGTGCGGAAAAGATGGCAGCACCCCGTGACCGAGGCACCGGGGCGCAGGAAGTCGAAGTCCCCGGCGTCCAAGGTCTGGACATGCAGGCCGCTCAGACTGAAGGGATTGGGGTCCAACCGGGTCAGATCAACGCGGGCCTCGGGGGCCATGACCAAATGGCTGTCAGCGCTCTGGATGCACAGGGGGTTGGCGTGATCCACCACCTTGCAGCCCCACACGCCCGCCTCGGGATAGCGCGCAACCGCCGCGCCGAGCCGTTCCAGCCAGTCCGGCGGCAGGGCCACATCGTCGTCCAGGTAGCAGACAAACTCGTACGCCCGGACCGCGTCCAGGTGGAACAGCCAATTGCGCGCGGCCGCCGCGCCCACGTTCACGGGCAGAGAAACGACGGTCAGGCGCCCTGTGCCGAGCCGGTCTACGAATGCCCTCTCCCGGCGGGCCAGGACCTCGGCGGTGCCGTCCGTGGAGCCGTTGTTCAGGACAAAGACGTCGGCTCCGGCCAGATCGGCGTCGAGCAGGGAAGCCAGGGTGGCGTCGAGCTCCTCCGCCTTGTTCCAGGAATAGAGCAGCACGGCGACGCGCCCGGGCAGGCGCACGCGCAAGGAGGCCACGCCGTCGAGGGCGTCGAAGGCGCGCAGGATCAGGTTGGCGTTCCACGGAGTCCGGCGGGCGGCCGCCAGAAGCGCCTCGGGCGACGGCTCGGGCCGGGAAAAAAGGGTCCGAACGCGGGCCGAGGCGGCGTCGAGGGATGGCCGGACGGCCTCGGGGGCAGCGGCTTCCAGGCAGCGGAAGACGAAATCCGGGTCATTATCCACCGAGCCGACGGTCACGGCCTGCTCGCGCCAGAACAGGTTGCCGGGTTCGCCGGCCACGGCCTTTTCCAGGAAATTACGGGTTCGGACAAAGTCGCGGGCCCCCAGCAGCCCGAGAAACGGTGTGGCGTCGGCGGGACGGCGCCAATGGGCGGACAGGACGCGCAGCCGGGCCACCGCTTCCGGGGTGAGGAGCGCGGCGGCGGGCGCCGAACCGAGGATCTCGGCGGCCAGTCCGCCATCCAGGGGATGCTCCCCGGCCAGGACGCACAAGGCGTCGCGGGCCACGGGAGCCAGTTCGGCCCGACCGGTACGCAGGCAGTGCCCGGCCACGTCGAGCAGATGGGACTTGCCCACGAATCCCAGGCGCAACAGCGCCTTGAGGTCGTCGGGCAGGCCGCGCCAGAAGGCGGTCGATGAATCAGTGCGCCTCGTGCTCATAAGGATGCTCCTCGATGTCGGCGGGCCCGGGCACGGCCGCTTCCTCCACGGCCAGAGGCTCGTACAGGCGCTCGCCCATATAGATGCGCATAAGGTTGCGTCCCTTGGCCTCGGGCGTAAGCAGCGTGCGCACCACCCGGCGGCCCGCCAGCCCCATGGTGTAGCGTTTGAGCGGGTCCTCGGCCAGCAGGCGCATCTTTTCGGCCAGGCAGTCCGCATCCTCGGAGGCGCAGAGAAAACCGTTGACCCCGTCACGGACCACCTCGGGGATGCCGCCCACCGATGTGCACACGGCGGGCAGGCCGAGATCGAACCCTTCCAGCAGCGAATTGGGCAGGCTCTCCATGCGCGAGGAGATCACCTGAACATCGGCGAAGCGCAATTCGTCCAGGACTTCGCCATGACCGAGCTTGCCCGTATTGCGGTAGCGCTCCGCGACCCGCGGGGTAAGCACGTCCGCGAATCCCCGGAGCTGGACGTCGGTCACGCCCACGCCCACGAACTCCAGGTCGCGCGCGCCCTCCTCGCAAAGACGGTCGGCGGCCTTCAGGAAGACGTCGAAGCCCTTGATGGCCGCTCCGTTGCCCACATAGACATACCGCGTGCCACGCTTCTTGCGCGGCTTGGGCTCGCCAAAATCCGGCCCGGCGTAGGCGTTGTAGACCACGTTCAGGAGCTTGCCGCGCACCCAATGGCGACGCAGGATCTCGGCGCAACGGGCCGAATTGGCGATGACCCCGTCGGACAACGCGGTCCACAGGAAAAATACGGCATTGGGCCGGGATATGACGCCCCGGTTGATGAACAGCTTGAACTTCGCGCCCAGGAGCCGTGCCAGCACGCCCATCTTGTACGCCCGGTTGTGGAAGGTGTGGACCACGTCGATGGATTTGTCCCGGACCAGTTCCTTGAGGAACTTCCCGGCCTTGGCGTATTGTTGGAAACCGTCGAAGCGAATGACCTCCACGTCCAGCCCGTCAAGGGCCCCATTGATGGCCGAATCCGGGGTCACCAGGGCATAGACCTTCACGCCCATGCCTGCCATGGCCTCGATGTTGTTGACCATCTGGCGGCTGCCCCCGGACAGCTTGGTGGAGTCCGTGGCATAGAGCACGGAATCGACTTCCGGCTTCTTGCGGAATTTCTTGAAAAAGATGCGCGCCGACACGGTGCCCGAGTACATGCGCAACCGGTTTTGGACCCAACGGCCGTCCTTGTGGGCGGCCACCCCCAGACGGTTGAGCCGGAATGGATCCGTGCCCCGGGCGTTGGGCCCGCGCTCCAAAGTGAAGGCCCCGACGTACCCGGCCGCCTTCAACTCGGACTCGGAAACCGGGTCGAACTGTCCCCACGGCCAGCAAAAAAGCTGCTCGTCCCAGCCGTTCAGTTCACGGATGCGCTCCAGGCTCTTGCGCAGATCCCGGCGGCAGAACTGGCGGCGTTCCTCCTCGGAGCGCTTGACGAAACGCGGCCCGCCGGTCCCGTCGAACCTCGGCCAGAATCCGTCATAGACATAGGCGCTGCCCGGGCTGAAGGTCGGCCATTCGTCATTATAGCCGGGGTAAATGGCCCAGCCGCCCCAGTGCGTTATCCCGTCCCCGAGCCGTCCGTCCGGCTCCAGGCTCCGGTACGCGGCCTGGTGGCGGCAGCCGTGCGCGAAGACCTCCATGCCCTTGCCGAGCATGGCCCCAATCTCGGCCTCGTTGAGGAACTGCGAAAGATCGCCGTCCCGGAAGGCGGTTAGGAAGGCCTCCCGCATGCGCAGCATCGTGGGCGCCGTCTTCGCGTCACGGACGACACCCGGCAAGGTAAAGTCCGTGAGGGCGAAAAACGTCCCGGTCATGCCCCGCTTCTCAAGCTCGGGGACCACGGTGATCCAGTTGGATACATGGCCGTCGTCGAAGGTCAGGACCAGGGACCGCTTCGGGGGGCGCATCTCGCCGCGCGTCACGGCCAACAGATCACGGGCCGAGATGGTCCGCCAGCCCGCGTCGAGCATGGCGTCGAGATGCTCGCGAAACATTTCGGGCGTATGCCCGTTCACGTCGGACACGTTGTGATAGCAAAGGACAGGTATGGATATGCTCATCGTTCTCTTATCTCGTTTGCGCTCAAGCCCCCGAGAAGTAGCAGATGGGCGGGACCGGGGCAAGAAAGGAAGAGCGGGCGCGGACAGCGGCCAGGGCGTGTCTGGCGGCCCCCCCCAAGCCCGGTTTGGGGACAACCACGCGAACCTCTTGTAAACTTTCCAACTTGCCGATAATAGGAATGACCATGTCGGCAAAAACAGTCCTTTTCATAGCGGAACCACAATCCGTGACCGCCATCTTCCCGACCTTGCAAAAGGCCGGGTTGCAGGCCGGACTGGCCGACAACCTCAACGGTGCCCTGGGATTCATCCGAAAGTCCAACCCCTGCCTGGTCTTCTGCCGCCCGAAGCTGCAGGGATTCGACGCCAGGGCGCTCCTGGAGAAGGCGGACGGGATCGACGAGTTCCCGCCGGTGGTCGTCTTCGCGGCCTCCGGCAGCGCCGAGCAGGCCACGGAATTTCTCGAACTCGGGGCGCGCGACTACTGGATCGAACCCCTGGTTTGGGAAAAGATCAAACTCATCCTGCCCCCCGACGCCCCCGAGCCCGAACCGGAACCCGCGACCGCGCCCTGCCCGCCCAAGGCCGAGCACAGGCCGTCCGGCAACGGCTCGCCCAAAGGCCGGTTCCAGATCATCGGCCGCCACATCGCCGTCCTGCGCGTGCTGGCCCTGGCCAAGCAGGTGGCCGGATCCAAGGCCACGGTACTCATCTCCGGCGAGTCCGGCACCGGCAAGGAGATGTTCGCCCGCTATCTGCACCACAACTCCGACCGCGCGGACAAGCCGTTCGTCGCCATCAACTGCGCGGCCCTGCCCGAACACCTCCTGGAAAGCGAGTTGTTCGGCCACGAAAAGGGCGCGTTCACCGGGGCCATCAACCGCAAGCTCGGCAAGTTCGAACTGGCCGACGGCGGAACCATTCTGCTCGACGAGATCACCGAGATGGACCTGGGGCTCCAGGCCAAGCTGCTGCGCGTGTTGCAGGAGTCCGAGTTCGACAGAGTGGGCGGCGTGGACACGGTCAAGGTGGATGTGCGCGTCCTGGCCACCACCAACCGACGCATCGAGGAAACGGTCAAGGAAGGCAAATTCCGCCAGGATCTCTATTACCGGCTGAACGTCATCCCGCTGGCCCTGCCCGCCCTCAAGGACCGGGGCGACGACGTACTCCTGCTGGCCGAATTCTTCACCAAAAAATTCACTGCGGCCTATGGCCTGGGCGGCCTCGCCTTCACCGATGAAGCCAGGAAATGGCTCATGAACTACGACTGGCCGGGCAACGTGCGTGAGCTGCAAAACCTCATGGAACGAGCCGTGCTCCTGGCGGGCGCGGGTCCCATCCGGCCGCGCCATTTCCTCATGGGCGACGAGCAATGGACCCCGGACGACCTGTCGGCCATCGACGCCGATCAACAGGCCGCCTGCGAGACCGCGCCGCCCGCCACGCCGGACGAGGCCATGTCGGTCATGCCGCTGCACGAGATGGAAAAACGGCTCATCCTCAAAAGCCTGGAGGAGACCACCGGCAACCGCACCCGGGCCGCCGAACTCCTGGGCATCTCCGTGCGCACCCTGCGCAACAAGCTCAACGAATACAAAAAACAGGGCCTGGAAATCTAGGCCGACGGCCGAAGCCGCCCCGGATGCTGGGCAACGGGCCTTGTCCGCGCCTGCACCGGGCTGTCCGCTCCGCGCAAAAAAGGCCGCCCCGAGGGACGGCCTTGCAGATTCGTTTCCGATTCCCGGAAGCGGACCGGGCTATTTGCCCAACAGAACCGAGCCGACCTTGTCCAGAGCCGACTTCAGGACTTCGTCGTCCACGGCGTAGGAGAAGCGGATGCACTTGTCGTCGCCGAAGGCCGAGCCGGGCACCAGGGCCACGCCCACCTTTTCGAGAATCCGGGTACACATGGCCGCCGAGTCCGGCATCTCCTCGGTGTAGAACTTGTCCAGCACCGGGAAGAGATAAAACGCTCCGTCGGGCTTGGGGCAGGGCGCCCCCCAGCCGGTGATGATCTCGTAGGCCATGTCGCGGCGGCGGACAAAGGACTTCTTCATCTCGTCCACCACCTCCCACGGACCGGTCAGGGCGGCCAGGGCCGCGCGCTGGGTAATGGAGTTGATGTTGGACGTGGACTGGCCCTGAATCTTGGTCATGGCCTTGATCAGGTCCTCGTGGGCCAGGGCCTGGCCCACGCGCCAGCCGGTCATGCAGAACGACTTGGACAGCGCGCCCACGATGGCGATGGTCTCGGGATACGCCTCCCAGGTCTTGGCCAGGGAGACGGGTTCGAACGGAGCGTAGACCAGCCGGTCGTAGACCTCGTCGGAAATGATGAAGATGCCGTTCTTGCGCGCCCACTCGGCGATGGCCTCCAGTTGGGCCTGGGTGTAGCAGCAGCCCGTGGGATTGGACGGCGAGTTGAGGATGAGCACCCGGGTCCTGTCCGTGCGGACGGCCTCCAGCCCTTCCAGGGTGACCAGGTAGCCGTCTTCGGCCGTGGTCGGCGCGAACACGGACACACCGTCGGCCAATTGAACCATGGCCGGATAGCTGACCCAGTAGGGGGCCGGGATGATCACCTCGTCGCCGGGGTTCACCAGGGCCATGAGCAGGTTGTACAGGACCTGCTTGCCGCCGTTGCTGACGATGGTGTTGGCCGCTTCGGCCCGGGCGCCGTAGAACCGGCCGTAATACCCGGCCACGGCCTCGCGCAGTTCGGGAATGCCGGGCACCGCCGTGTACCGGGTGAAGCCTTCGTCCAAAGCCGCCTTGGCCGCCTCGCAGACGTGGGCCGGCGTACGGAAATCAGGCTGCCCCACGGCCAGGCTGATGATCTCGCGCCCCTGGGCCTGGAGCTCCTGAGCCTTGGTGTTCACTGCCAATGTGGCGGACGGCTTGATCCTTGCCAGACGTTCGGAAATTCGCATGGGAAAGCTCACTTTAAGTATGATTGATGTACGGGGTCGATGGCTTGCCAATAGACAAAAACCCATCGAAGGTAAATCGGGTTTTCCCACATCGGCGAAAAAAGTTGCCGCGACGCTTGACCTGTCTATAGGTTCACAGGGCAGCCATGGTCACGCAATCCCAAACGCAAAAGAGAAAAAACCATGGCGGCATTCTCCCCCGAACGGCTGACGGTATCGGCCGAAATGCGTTTCGCCCGCCCGGCGGAAGTCATTTGGCCCCCGCTCCGCCGGGAAATGGGCATCCATCGACGTCTCCCCGGATTCTACGGATGCGAATTCCACGCCTTCCCCAAAGAGCAACCCTCCCGGCCTTCCGGCAACGGAATCGCCGCCCCGAATCGACGCGAGACAAAACAAGACTAATTATCACCTGGCGTTTGCCCGGGAGCTCCCGGTGCGTGCGGGCTCCCGGTTTTTTGTCCGGCAAAACGAATTTTGACTGGCGTTTCCAGACCTGTTTCTGTAGTCTAGATATTCTCTAGCGCCAATATATTTCGTCATTGCGCTTTTCAATAATTCCAAAGAATTTCAAACAGTTACAAAGGTTTTCGAATGTCAGAATTCAAAATGCCCGCCCATCTTCCAGACCCGATCATCAATGAAAACGCAAAGATAGTTTTGCAACGCCGGTACCAGCGCAAGGACACGGAAGGCGTGGTCTACGAGACGGTCAAGGAGTTGTTCTGGAGAGTGGCCTCGGCCATCGCCGCCGAGGAGGCCAAGTACGAGAATTCCACCACCAAGCCCGCCAAGCTGGCCCGGGATTTCTACGACTTGATGACCTCCTACCGCTTCCTGCCCAACTCCCCCACCCTGATGAACGCGGGCACCGACCTGGGCCAATTGGCGGCCTGCTTCGTCCTGCCCGTGGAAGACGACATCGAGGGCATTTTCGACGCGGTCAAGCACGCGGCCATGATCCATAAGTCCGGCGGCGGCACGGGCTTCGCCTTCTCCCGCCTGCGGGCCAAGGATTCGGTGGTCGGCTCCACCGGCGGCGTGGCCTCCGGCCCCTTGTCCTTCCTCAAGATATTCAACTGCGCCACCGAGCAGATCAAGCAGGGCGGCACCCGGCGCGGAGCCAACATGGGCATCCTGCGCATCGACCACCCGGACATCATGGAGTTCATCAAGGCCAAGGAGCGCGACGGCGAGTTGAACAACTTCAACCTGTCCGTCGGCCTGACCGAACCCTTCATGCAGGCCGTGCAGGAAAAGGCCGACTACAATCTGATCGCGCCCAACTCCGGCGAGATCGTGGGCACCCTGAACGCCCGCGAGGTCTTCAACATCCTGGTCCAGAAGGCCTGGGAGTCCGGCGACCCGGGCATCGTTTTCCTGGACCGCATCAACCGCGACAATCCGACCCCGGCGCTGGGCGAGATCGAGTCCACCAACCCGTGCGGCGAACAGCCCCTGCTGCCCTACGAGGCGTGCAACCTCGGCTCCATCAACCTGGGCAAATGCTTCGCCAAGGGCAAAAACGGCAAGGATTCGGAGATTGACTGGGACGAGCTCAAGCGCATCATCCACCTGTCCGTACGCTTCCTGGACAACGTCATCGACGCCTCGGTCTATCCCCTGCCGCAGATCACCGAAATGGTCGGCAAGAACCGCAAGATCGGCTTGGGCGTCATGGGCTGGGCCGACCTGCTCTACCAATTGCAGATTCCCTACAATTCCCAGACCGCCGTGGACATGGCCGAGCGGGTCATGAAATTCGTCCAGACCGAATCGCGCAGCGCCTCCAAGCAGTTGGCGGCCGAGCGCGGCCAGTTCCCGGCCTACCCCGAATCCACCTTCGGCCAGGTCAACCTCGGGCCGTACCGCAACGCCACGACCACGACCATCGCGCCCACCGGCACCCTGTCGATCATCGCGGGCTGCTCGTCCGGCGTGGAACCGCTCTTCGCCCTGTCCTTCGTGCGCAACGTCATGGACAACGACAAGCTGGTCGAGACCAACCCGTACTTCGAGGCCGCCCTGAAGGCCGCCGATGCCTATTCCGGCAAGCTCATGGAGGAAATAGCCAAGGTCGGCTCCATCAAGAAGATGGACCACCTGCCCGAGCACTTGCGCCAGGTCTACGTGACCTCCATGGACATCGAGCCCATCTGGCACCTCAAGATGCAGGCCGCTTTCCAGAAATACACGGACAACGCGGTCTCCAAGACCGTCAACCTGCCCAATTCCGCCACCAAGGAAGACATCTGGGATATCTACTGGAAGGCCTATGAATACGGCTGCAAGGGAGTGACCGTGTACCGCGACGGCTCCAAGACCTCCCAGGTCCTGTGCACCGGCGACGGCGACAAGAAAAAGGAACAGACCGCGCTGAAGAGCCGCTCCATCGTCAAAGACCGCCCGGACGTCATCTACGGGTTCACCCAGAAGATCCCCACCGGCCTGGGCATGCTCTTCCTGACCGTCAACGAGGTGGACAACAAGCCCTTCGAGGTCTTCGCCACCATCGGCAAATCCGGCGGGTCCATCACCGCCAAGGCCGAGGCCATCGGCCGCCTGGTCTCCCTGGCCCTGCGCTCCGGCGTGGAGGTCCGCGAGATCGTCGAGCAGCTCAAGGGCATCGGCGGCGAGAATCCGAAATTCATGAAGAAGCACCTGGTCAAGTCCATCCCGGACGCCATCGCCTACGTGTTCGAATCCCGCTACCTGAGCGGCGACCACGTGGACGGCCAGGTCGCCTCCCTCAACCGGGAACTCTGCCCCGAATGCGGCGAACCCCTGGTCTTCGAGGAAGGCTGCCACATCTGCAAATCCTGCGCGTACACCAAGTGCGGCGGCTAATGCCGACGCTTGGAAAGCTGAGGAGAGGCCTTACAAAGCGGCATCATGCAGGAACCGCACAAGGCTCATTTTGATGATAGACCATGCCCCCATCTCGATGGGGGCATGGCTATTAAAACGCGCAAGCTGTCTTGTACTGGACGTTCATGTGCCGCATGAGCGGCAAAGTCGGCATACCCTCGACGGCATTGCCAAGACGACGAACCCGATCAGGATTTTCTTCAGGGGCAGACTGTTTCCTGGTTTGTAGGCAGTTGGGTGAATCAACACACCCCAACGTGGGACACGCAGGTTCCTCCTCGGTCTCGGGCCGCCGCAGCTCCCGCAACTTGACGCAAATCCTTTGGTCATTCCCCGCGACTTCCGGAAGGGGTATTTTGCGTGTCCGCGCTTCGAGCGGAAAATGTTGATTATGCCTGTGGTCACCGAGAGACTTTGCTGACTCTTACACGGCGCGACTCCATGGAAAAGTCAATAAGGGCAAGCCACTGCCGCAATATCCCAAAACCCCGGTGAAGAGTTTATCTTTTCTTTTTCCCGTGGTCGTCGGTATCAAAGGGGACCATGCACATATCCACTTTACCGCTTGCGCCTATAGTGGGACTGAACGAGATTTTTCAACAGCACTTCACTGCTGATCAGTTCAAATTGCATGTGATCGGGAAGGTCTCCAAACAAAAGGGTGCCACCTCCTATCAATATGGGGACTTG
The DNA here is from genome assembly GCF_017351175.1 of Desulfovibrio sp. Huiquan2017. NCBI lineage: Bacteria > Pseudomonadati > Thermodesulfobacteriota > Desulfovibrionia > Desulfovibrionales > Desulfovibrionaceae > Desulfovibrio > Desulfovibrio sp. Huiquan2017. Next base: position 46,149 of record NZ_JAFMPN010000004.1, read on the forward strand.
GGTCACGATCAGTTCGTCAATCATGTCTTCGGCCAAAAAATTTTGAATGAGCTTCCCCCCGTCGATGTAGATGTCTGTGAAACCCTGATCGTTTAATCTTTCCACTACGCCGTGAATATCTCCTGAGACTATCTCGGCTTTACCGGCCAAAGAGCCGGGGAGTGCCGAGATCGACGAACTCAGCACAAAAACAGGTTTTGAATATGGCCATGGACCATCGAATCCAAGGACGACATCCATTGTCTTTCGTCCCATCAAAATCGCATCCACGCTCTCCATGAACGGGACAAAACCAAGATCATGGCCTTCACGGTTCGGAACGGTTTCAAGAAATTCAAGACCGCCGTTGCGATCTGCTATGTATCCATCCATGCTGGTTCCGACAAAGACTTTGTTCGACACGATACTGCCTTCCTGAGAAGGGGATAGCCGTCAAAAGCTGCGGCTTTCGCCTTGATTGTTGGTATGGTTTACGCTTATTTCTACTATGTAGAATATGATCCCGAAACCAAGGAGTCAACGTGTCAAAAGCAAGAAGAAGGGGACGCCCGAAGCTGGGCCAACAAAAATTATCTGCGCAAGCGATCTTGTTTAGCGCACAGGATCTTCTCCAGAACAGCGGGAAGGTTCCAAGCATCCGTATGATCGCTGACGACCTGAACGTGGACCCCATGGCTATTTATCACTATTTTCCCAATAAATCCGCCTTGCTTGAAGGCGTGACGGTCAATCTAATGGAAAGCATTTACTCCCCACGCCCGGATGGGGAATGGAAAGAGGAATTGGTGCTGCTCTGTCAAAGCTATGTGAGCCTGCTGATACGATATTCCGGGTTGCTCGAAACCGTATTGTCCATGACCAACACTGGACCAGCCGATGTGTTCATTGCCAGGTTCAACACCATCACAGCCACTCTTACTCTGCCAAAAGAGAGCAAGAAGGACAGTTTGGATTTGTTGGCTGATTATCTGCACGGCTTCACCCTGTCTGCTCACTGTGCTCCCATGGAAGCATCATTGAGCATGGATATGCTGGATGGACCTTTGCGGTTTTATATCAAGGCGTTGGCCACGTGCCAAAACCTGTGACAAAAAATCGACCTGGCAAGCTGACTACCGCTTGATTTTCTTTGATTTGTGCATTCCCGACATACTGTCGTTACAAAGGGTTTCCCCTCCCCTTCTTCCGCCCCCCGGGCGTTTCCTCCTTCGGGCACCTGATTCCGCATGGAGGCCTCCCCAATCTCAAAATTACCGAATCTTCGGTTGCATAATCATCGTTGCAATACGTATTCTCTTTCCGGGGGATGCCCTTCGGCTAAACGCCGGGCATCCCTTGTACGTTTATGCGTTTTTCACCACGGAACATGAAAGGAGTTAATACAATGCATCACCTGACAATCCTGGGAATCCTGGCGGGGCTGATCCTCTTTGCCGCCGTCTCGGTGGTCCACCCCCGCGAGGCTTCGGCCTGTAGCCGGGCCACCTATCTCGGACCCGAAGACATCGTCATCACCACGCGCTCAAACGACTGGCTGGGCTCCCAGCACTCGAACATCTGGATCTATCCCAAAGGACTCGAACGGGACGGCAACGCCGGCGCCGATTCGCTGCAATGGACGTCGAAGTACGGCAGCGTGACGGTGGGGGGTTGGGATGCGACCACCATCGACGGCATGAACGAGGCGGGCCTGGTGGCCAACGTCCTCTATCTGACCGAATCCGATTACGGAAGCCCCGTCCCCGGCAAAAAGGCCCTCTCCCTGTCCGCCTGGGGCCAATACGTGCTGGACAACTTCGCCACCACGAAAGAGGCGGTGGAGGCCATGAAGAAGTCCCCGTTTTACATTGTCGCGCCCAGCACCCCCGACGGCCAGGCCGGGACGGCGCACCTGTCGATATCCGACCCGAGCGGGGACTCCGCCATATTCGAGTACCTCGACGGCCGCATGGTCATCCACCACGGCCGCAAGTTCCAGGTCATGACGAACTCCCCGACCTACGACCAGCAGCTGGCTCTGACCGCTTACTGGGACAACATCGGCGGAACCACCATGCTTCCCGGCACCAACCGGGCGAGCGACCGGTTCGTCCGCGCCTCCTTCTACGTGAAGGCGATTCCGCAAACCACCGACATCAACGAGGCGCTGGCCAGCGCATTCGGCGTGATCCGCAACGTCTCCGTTCCCCTGGGTATCTCCACGCCGGGCCAGCCCAACATCAGTTCGACCCAATGGCGCACGGTTTCCGACCAGAAAAACAAGGTCTATTACTTCGAATCGCCGCGCAGCCCGTACATCTTCTGGATTCCGTTGGACGAACTCGATTTCTCGGCGAAAGCCCCGGTGCGGACGATCCGCCTCACCGCAGGGTCCGTGCTGCTGGTTGACGGCAAGCCGTTCGCCGGAAACGCCGCCGGCCTTGGCGAAGTGGCGAAACCGTTTCCGTTCCTGAAGGCCGAGGCGAAATAGGCCCTCTCGACCCGCGCCTCACGACCGGGAAGGCGGGGCATCAACAACGCCCCACCTTCCCGGAATTTCCACCGATTCAGGCGACAACCCGCCACAAAAAAAGGGAGCCGAAAGGCTCCCTCTCCGCTCCCTCTGCGGACGGTGACGTCCGCCCCCGGATTATTGCGCATAGCCCCACTCGACCAGGCGATTGTAGGCGTGCTGGGCCTGGCTGCCCGAGTTCACCTGCCGGAGGAACTTGTAGTAGGCCTGGGCCGCCTCCCGGCGATGACCCATGCCCTCCTGGGCGAAGCCCATGTAGAAGCCCGCGTAGGGGTTGCCGGGCAAGGCCTTGTCGTAGGCCTCGAAGCTGGCGTAGGCCTTGTCGTATTGCTTGGCCTTGAGCTGGAGCACGCCCGCTACCTGACTGGCCTGAGCCTCCCCGGGATAGACCTCCCGGGCATGTTCGGCATAGGGCATGGCTGCACTATATTTCTCCTGTGCTATCAACAGCTTGGACATGATCAGGAGGCCCGTATAATCATTGGGGGCCAGCCCCAGGGCCCGATCCATCTTTTTCTCGGCTTCACCGTATTTCTTCTCGCCGCCGAGTTTTTCCGCATCCTGCATGTCCCGGATGGCCGGACCGAGCTTGCGCAGGTCTACGGTATTGTCCATGTACCGTTCGCGGTAGAAAGCGTACTTCTTGGCCCCGTAATATTTCTTGCTCACGGCCTGACGCGCCGTGGCCAACCGTTCGGAACTCATGGGGTGGGTGGCGAACATGACCTCCAGGGCGCTCGGCTCGCGGGAATGCTGTTCGTTGAGCATCTCCATGAGCCCGACCATGCCCTCGGGGTTGTAACCGGCGCGGGTCATGTACTCCAGCCCCAGGGCGTCGGCCTGCCGCTCGTCGTCGCGGCTGTAGGAGGCCAGGAGCAGCCCGGCCCCGAGCCCGCCCAGACCGCCAGCCAGGGACCCCAAGGTCCCGCCGTACTTGGCCCCGATGGCCGCCCCGCCCAGGGAAGCCAGCCCGCCCACGACCATCTGCGAACTCATGCGCGAGGCCGTGTGCCGGGCGTTGACGTGCCCGATCTCGTGCCCGAGCAGCCCGGCCATCTCGGCCTCGTTGTCCACGTTGAGCAGGATGCCGCGCGTGCAGGCCACGGTCCCGCCGGGGAAGGCGTAGGCATTGACGTAGTTGGCGTTGACCACGTGAAAATTGTACGGCATCTGCGGTCGGTGGGAGACCCCGGCCAAGGACCGGCCCACCCCGGACACGTAGTCGTTCAGCGAGGTGTCCATGGTGGTGCCGTAGTCGTTGGACAATTGCTGCGGCGAGGCCTGGCGATCCATCCGGATCTCCTGGTCCTCGCTGACCAGCATGAACTGGCTCTGGCCCGTGACCGGATTCTTGGCACACCCCGTCACCCCCAAAGCGGCCGCAGTCATGGCCCCGGCCTTGAGGAACTCCCGCCGGGACATCCCGGTACGTCGTTTAATCGATTGCATTCGCGTCTCCCGATGCTTTGCCCTGTCTGTAGCGCAGGTACGGCCCCGAGTTCAACCCCGCGCCGCCCCGGCCGTCGCCCGGCGGGGGGGGCGGTTGACAACCTGTCCCCCTTATGACAACATTCCATAATACATTAACTTAACTACATTTTTGCAGGACAAATATGGCAAAAATACTGATCGTGAAGACGGGTGGGACCTTTGCGGAGTATGCGGCATCCCATGGCGACTTTGAGAACTGGACCGCCACAGGCATGGGCCTTGCGCCCGACCAATGGGAATGCGTCAATGTCCAGGCTGGGAGAACCCTGCCCGCCCCGAACGGCTATGCCGGGGCCGTCATCACGGGCTCCCACGACATGGTCACGGACAGGCTGGACTGGATGCGGGACACAGAGGCATGGATTCGCCGGGCCGTGGAGGCGGGACTGCCCATGCTCGGCATCTGCTTCGGCCACCAGATCCTGGCCACCGCCCTGGGCGGCGAGTCGGGCTTCCACCCCAACGGCCTGGAGATGGGCGTGGTGGACATCGCCGTGACCGAGGCGGGCCGCGAAGATGTACTCCTCGGACCGCTGGCCCCGTCCTTCAAAGGCAATATGGCGCACTCCCAGACCGTGCTGCGGCTCCCGGAAAATGCGACCCTGCTGGCCACGGGAAGCCACGAGCCGCACCAATCCTACCGCGTCGGCAAACATGTGTGGGGGGTCCAATTCCATCCCGAGTTCAACGCCGACGTGATCCGCCTGTACCGCCGGGACCAGCGCGACAAGGCCATAGCCGAAGGCCGGAACCCGGAGGCCCTGCGCATCGAGGCGGCCGACACACCAAAGTCGGCCACGCTGCTCAAGCGTTTCGCGGCCTATTGCCTGACCCGCTGATGCGAAGGCGTCAGGGCGTGGCCTGCGTCTCGGCGGCCCTTTCATCGTCGTGCCAGCCGCCCTCGGCATGCAGTTCGCGCAACGCTTTTTCGAGCAGCGGCACTATGTCCGCGTTCTTCCTGTTGACGTAGTGGTAGAAAGGCGTCTGATACGCGGCTGGAACCATCATGCGAATGGAGCCGTAGCGCGCCCGGTCGTCGCGCAGGACCCCCTCGGCGCTTGACCGGCTGCCCAGAGCCAAGTCAATGCGTCCCGCCAGGAGCATGTCGAACAGCGTCTCATAATTATTGACTTTTTCCATAGGGCGATCACCCATGAGCTTTTCGGCCCAAAGGACTCCGCGCACCGCGCCCACGCGTAGGGAATCGAGCAAGGCCACCCGGTAGTCGCCGAAATCCTGGCCCCGGACCACGTAGGCCGCGCCGGTCAAATCCAGGAGCTTGACATCCACCCGAACCAGAGATGGATATGTCTCCTCCAGGCCCGGGATGCGCCCGACGTCGCCGTCGAGAAGGCCGTCCACGGCCAGGAGCAGGGAACGTTTCTGGGGCAGAGGCACGAACTCCACGGGCAGTCCGGCCCGTTTGTAGACCGCTTCGAGCCGAGTCCGAGCCTCCTGATGGATGCGCGCGTTCTGGGCGAAGCCGATACGGTACGGCTCCCGGGCCATGCCCGGGGCGGCCCACAGCAGGCAGAAGACGAAACAAAGAAGAAAGGACGCGTCAAAACGCGGAAATCGGCAGACCTGGGCATGGCTGAAAGCCCGTCCGAGGCGGAAAGCGGCGTTGATCACCTTGGAAACATACCACACCGAAGGCCGAACGCGCAAAGAGAACCTTGGGGCCGTGGCCCGCTCTCCCGCGCAAACCTGGCCGACTTGCCCATCCGCTCCCATCCGGGTAGAAAGAAACGAATGAAGCGAGTTCTCATCCCCCTGTTCGCCGCCTGCCTGCTCATCCTGCTCGGCTACGCCATGATCCGCCCCAACCGGGTGTTCTGGGACAGCATGGAGGTCACGGTCACGGCCTACAACTCCACCCGCGCCCAGACCGACGGCACCCCGCACCGCGCGGCCTGGAACAATCGCCTCAAACCCGGCATGAAGGCGGTGGCCGTCTCCCGCGATCTGCTCAAGCTCGGCCTGGACAACGGAACCGAAGTCTGGATCGAGGGATTCGACAGCCCCTACCGGGTCATGGACAAGATGAACCGACGATACGAACGGCGCATCGATGTCTATTTCGGCAAGGACGTCAAGGCCGCCCGCGAATTCGGCCACCGCAAGGCGCGGATATACTGGCGCTGACGACCGCCGCCCGGACGGCCGCTGAAAACGCATTTGCCTTTTCGCCCGACGAAGGCTAGACAGCCCCATGGCATCCCCATCCCGTCGAAAACCCCGAAAACGGGTCTGCCCCCCCGCCCCCGCGTGGTCCGAGCGGACCTACGTGCGCATCGCCCCCTCGGACATCGGACTCTTCCGCTTTCTCCTGGAAGGATACGACAACCTCGGCGTATTCACCGTGGTCAACAAATTCAAGGGGATACTGCTGCTGCGCTACAGCCCGCACCTGGGACGCGAAATGCGGACATTCCTCAAGGCCGCGGCCACGGAAATGAACGTGGACGTCCTGCCCTCTCCGCGCAAGGCCTCCTGATGCGGCCCCGCGCCGGATACGACGCGCTCACTTCAAGCCGATGATACCGCGCTGGCCGATGGTTTTGATGAAGGCGGTCACCGCCAATTCGGCCTCACGCAACTGAACCTGGTAGGCCTCGGTAAATTCCCGGGCGATGTCGCCGACCGAGCGCTCGCCGTCGATGCGTCGCCAGACGAAGGCGCCCATTTCGTCCAGATCCACCCGCTTGATCATGGGTTTGCCGTCCCACAGCCCCACCCGGTCGGCCAACCGTCCGAACCACGGCTTGACCGCCAGGGGATAGGCCAGCCGCACCAGCCCGTCGGCCTGCCCGGTTTCCTCCACGGCCCGATTGCGCACCGGAACCATATTCAAGGCCTCGGCGCGGGATATGACCGGCTCAGGCCGCTTCTTCCGGAACAAGGGCGAAACTCCCGCAGATATCGTTGAAGATGGACGGGTCAAGGGACGCGATGCCCGTGGCCGTGACCGCCAGCAGCGCATTGCCCGCATCCGTGAGCCATGCCCGGCCGCAGGTGCGGACCTCCCGACGCAGGGACCGGCGCAACAGCGAGGTCCTGGCCGCACCGCGCCAGGAAACAACACCCGGCCCATTCTCCGCGGGGACGCGGGCGGGCGGGGCATGAGCCAGGCGTTCGCGGCACCAGTCCTCCAGGGTCGTGCCCTTGAGCAGGGCCGAGGCCGGGGCGAAGCGTTCGAAATCGAGATGCGCGCCCGGCCCTTTGCCCAGGGGGGCGCGTCCGGGATTCCTGCCCGAGGCGGGCCGCCAGTAGGCCACCCGGTAATGCCCGGGGCGGAAAGAAAAGGTGTCCAGCAGGAAATCCGAGGGGACGCGCGCGGTCAGGCCGAACAAGGTCCAGGGCGCGGTCTTGCCGCCGGTGTGGTCGCGCAGGGTGGCCAGGATCTCGGCGGCCACGGGCTCGTCGTCTTCCCGGCGGATGAAGAACTGGACCAGACAGGCCAGCCCCGTGCCCGGATGATGCAAAGCCGCGCCCAGACCGCGATGGCCGTCGGCCCGCCAGAGAAAGCTTTTGGACCGCAGGCCAGCCTCGGCCAGCCGGGCCATGGCTCCGGCCCAGGCGGGCGGGGTCTCCGCGTCGTCCACGCCCCGGACCTCGGCGGACTTGTTGCCACGGGTCAACTTCCCGATATGCTTGTCAAAGGAGAAGGTTCCCCGGACGCGGTTCCACTTGAGTTCGCAGACCGGGCCGTCCGCGTCGGCCAGCAGGAGACCGTCCCGCTCCACGGCCGAAGGCTCCCAACCGGAGGGCGCGACCAGTCCGATGCCGTTCCAAGCGATGGAGGTCATGGCTAATGCGGCATATAGGCGTCCAGGGAATGAATCTTGGTCATGCCCCTGCCCATGCCGCCTCCCTGCTCGGAGGCTTTGTAGCACGCGTATTCCTCGTCCAGGAGGGTCTCCTGGGTCATTTTGATGGAAACTCCGGGCCGTATTTCCCTGTCCCGGCTCCACATGAGCACCAGCGAGACGCGCCCGCCCTTGCCGTCTTCGAAGGACCACTGCCAGGCGATGACGTTGCGGAAGGCGTCGCCCTCGTATTTGTCGGGCTTGCCGAAGGCGGCCTCATAACGGTCGTAGAGCTTGTTGAAGAGCCCCTGGCCCCGGTCGTGAAACTTGAGCTTGATGCGCACCAGCCGTCCTTCACTCTTGCAGTTGCCGAAGGCCAGGCTGCCGCCGCGCACCCCGGGCAGGGCGTCGGGCTTGAGCTGGGCCTCGGACAGAAACGGCGCGTCGGACACGGAGACGGCCCGCTCCATGCGGCAGTAGCTCTTATAGTGTTCCACGGGCTCGCCCAGGGTGAACCCGGCCAGAGTGGAGGGGAATCCCTCGGCGGCCTGGGCGGGCATCGAAAACAGGACCGTCAGGGTCATGATCAGGAAAACGATTCTTCGCATAGATACGTCGCTTTGCTTGGATTAAGGCTTGTCCGCAAAATGGACACTCCTTATGATTAAACAAGATCGCTCCTCTAGGCAACCGCAAGAGGCGAAGGCGAACCGGACATGACCGCAAAGCGCCCCTTTTCCCACTGTGGCCGCACGGGGCGAAAGAGCGTCATGCGGGAGCCGGGCTCCTCTCCCTTTGCGGGCAACACCGGCGGCCACGGCCGGCCCGTGGGTCGAGCTTGATTCCAACCGCATCTTCTCCTGTTCCCGACCGCCGAGCTCCCTTCGTCCAGGGCGGGCTGGCTCCGGCCGCAGCGTTGCGACAACGGTGTTATTTCCGTCCACAGATTCTTCTTTCCGCTTGTTTCCGACAGCCCGAAACAGTATGCTGAGAATGAACGAATCCAGCCAGTTCGAACACAAAGGACGTCAATGAGCAAACCGGGACGACTCATCTCGCTGCCATTCTCGAAATCCGTCGAGATCAGTTACAAGAGCCTGAAGGTGCGCTTTTTCCGTTCCATGATCACGGTCTCAAGCCTGGTTCTGGCCGTGTCGTTCCTGAGCTTCGTCCTGGTCAACCTGAACATCGCGGAAGGCATACTCCTGCATGGCGGCCGGGATGCGGCCCGGGCCCTGTCCCAGGCGGGCTTCGACGTGGACCTGGCCCAGGGGGCCGTGGCCATGTCGGCCAAGGAACGCTGGATCGTCATCCTGTCCCTGCTGGTCTGCGCCGTGGGCATCGTCAACGCCCAGCTCATGTCCGTGACCGAACGGTTCTCGGAAATCGGGGTCATGAAGTGCCTGGGTGCGCTGGATTCCATGATCCTGCGCCTCTTCCTGCTGGAGGCGGGCATGCAGGGCCTGGCCGGGGCCTTTGCGGGGGCGCTGCTCGGCTGCCTGTTTTCCCTGTTGGCCGGAGTCGTGCGCTTCGGCTTCGCGGCCCTTTCGAGCCTGCCGCTCCCGTCCATGCTCGGTTCCCTGGGGCTGGCCACCCTGGCGGGCTGCGGCCTGAGCCTGCTGGGCGTGCTCTACCCGGCTTGGCTGGCGGCGCGCATGGACCCCATCAAGGCCATCCGGGCGGAACATTGAGGATATCTTATGAGTGACGGCAAACGCACCATTGTCCGCGTCATCGGCGTAAAAAAGACCTTCACCATGGGCAAGGTGGAGCTTCAGGCCCTCAAGGGCGTGGACCTCGAAATCTTCGCCGGGGAATACATCTCCATCATGGGGCCGTCCGGCTCGGGCAAGTCCACCCTGTTCAACATGATCGGCGGCCTGGACAAACCCACCGAGGGCAAGGTCTTCATCGACGAGGTGGACATCTCCCAACTGGACGCCTTCGAACTGGCCTGGCTCAGGAACCGCAAAATCGGCTACATCTTTCAGACCTTCAATCTCATCCCGGTGATGACCGCTCTGGAGAACGTCACCCTGCCCATGACCTTCGCGGGCATGAACGCGGACGACGCCCAGGAAAAAGGCATCGAGCTGCTCAAGCTGGTGGGGCTGGGCGAACGATTCCAGCACAAGCCGCTGGAACTGTCCGGCGGCCAGCAACAGCGCGTGGCCGTGGCCCGATCCCTGGCCAACGACCCGGCCATCGTCCTGGCCGACGAGCCGACCGGCAACCTGGACCTGTCCACGGGCGAGGAAATCATCGAGCTGTTGCAGATGCTCTCCCAGGAGCGCGGGGTCACGGTCATCTCGGCCACGCACGACTACAAAATGCTCAACGTGTCCGACCGCGTCGTCTGGGTGCGCGACGGCCAGGTGGACCGCGTCGAGCGACGCGAGGAACTGGACATCTCCATCGGCGGAATCGGCGAAAAGCTGACCGGCCACAGGACTCCCGGGGCATAGTTCATGACCCGGCGCGGCCCGCAACTCTTCACCGCCCTCCTGGCCGTTTTCCTGGTCGCGGCGTCCGTGCGCCCGGCCCTGGCCGACGGTGCCGACTTCCTGCGCCGCCTGAGCGCGCTGGGCGACCGATCGCCGGGCAGCACGGGCGTGGCCCGGGCCGCGGACATGGTCGAGGCCGAATTCGCACGCCTGTTTCCGGACGGAACCTTGGGGCGCCAATCCTTCCACCTGCCCGTGCAGGTCCAGGAGGGAGCGACCCTGACCGTCAAGGCCACAGGCGCGGTCGAGTCCCTGCGCCAATTGCGGGCCAACGCCCTGTCCCCCGGCGCCGTGGCCCCGCCCGGCATCGACGGCCCCCTGCTCTACGCGGGCCCGGGAACCGTGGCCGACTTCGACGGTCTGAACGTGGAGGGGGCCCTGGTCCTCATGGACATGGACTCGGGCAAGAACTGGAACAACGCGGCCATGCTCGGCGCACGCGGGTTGATTTTCGTGGGCGAGGGCGGGGACGGCGGCGCGGCCCCCAGGCCTCGCTTCAGTTCCAAATTCGAGCTCACCCCGGTGGACTTTCCCGTGTTCTGGCTCGCCCGCGAACGGGCCGAAGCCCTGTTCGGGCGAGACCTCACGACCAGGGGGCCCCACGAACTCGGCCAGGGCAGGCTGACCTCCCGGGGCAAGTGGCGCAACGAACGGTTGCAGAACGTCTATTGCCGCATCCCCGGCACCGACCCGGAACTCTCCGGGCAGACCGTAATCCTGGAGGCGTTCTACGACTCCACAGCCCTGGTGGAAGGGCATTCCCCGGGCGCGGACGAGGGCGCCTCCATCGTCGCCCTCATGGACCTGGCCGCCGACCTGGCCGCACACCGCCCCAAACGCTCGGTCCTGTTCCTGGCCACGGCGGGCAAGTCCTCGGCCCAGGCGGGCATGCGCGAATTCACCTGGGCCCTGGTGACCAAGGGCAAGGCCCTCAAGGCGCGGCGCGACGGGCTTCGAGAGCGGGTGACCGGCACGGAGCGCACCCTGGCCCTGCTCCGCTCGCCCCAGCCCCTGGCCCCGGCCAACCTGGCGGACCCGAACGACGCGGCCCGGCTCAAGCGGGCGCTCAAGGCCGTGGTCCGCAACCGCGAGGACGACATCACCGGCGAACTCATGCGCCTGCGCCTCCTGGCCGGAGAAGAAGCCGCCGACCAACAACGCATCCAGACCCTGGCCGACGAGCGCATCAAGCTCAAACGGCTGACCTGGATCAGCTCCACGGTGGACGACTACCCCTTGCCCGAAGCCGAACGGACGGCGCTGAAGCGGTTTTTCCAGCCCGCCGCGACACTTCAGACCGCCATCCTGGCCGACGCTTCCGGCCAGCTCGAAGACATCGCCTCGGCCCGGGCCGTGCGCGACGCCTTGGGCGAGACCGCCATCGCGGCCCATGTTTCCCTGTACCTTTCCTCCCATGGCGACGGGCTGGGCGGATTCGACCAGGGTTGGCTCATCGACCTCAAGCCCGACGTCAACCGGACCGGTTTCTTCCGCCCACTGGACACGGTCATGAAGGGCGCGGTGGAACGGCTGAAGGGCACCGATCCCGAAACCGCGCGCCTGTTCCACGACACGCTCCGGCCCGGCAAGCGCGCCTGGCAAAGCTATCTGCCCGACCGGCCAGACCTCGGCGGCGAACCCATGGCCCTGGCCGGGCTGCCCGGTTTTACCCTGGCCACGGTCCACGACGTGCGCCCGGCCTGGGGCACTCCCTACGACCGGTCCGGCCGCGTGAATTTTCCCTTTCTGAAGAGACAGTCCCGGTTGGTCAGGGCCCTGGTCGGCGCCCTGACGAACGAGCCCCTGGCCGACGCGGGCAAGCGGGCCAAGAACGATTTCGTCACCGTGGAAGGCCGCGCCAACCTGTTGCGCAAGGGCGAGATCTTCCCGGACCGGCCCGGAACCGGCACCGTGATCCTGGCCTTCCAGTGGCAGACGCGCAACTACGGCATGGTCGATACCCAGGGCAATTTCCGCATTCCCGGCCTGGCGGGCAAGAAGGTCAGCTATCACAAGGCCGTGCTGGAGGCGTTCAGGTTCAACGACGAGACCGGCTTGGCCGACTGGGCCATCGACAAACCCAAGACCGGTCGGGACATCTACCGGCTGAAGCTCTCCCGCGCCGTGCAGGCCACCGATCTGGTCCTGTTCGCCTGCACCCAGACCACCCTCTTCGACATGTTCGATCCCCGGACCTTCAAGTACCTGTACCGGCCCACGCTCATCGACGGCCGCACCGAGGCCCCGCCCGTGAGCTACTGGTACAGCCGTCTGGACACCCGCTCGTCCACGCTGGGGACCATCTTCCTGGAGCCGGACACCCCGATCAAACTGACCCTGTCCGATACCGTTCTGGAAAAGAAGGTCCTGCTGCTCAACGCCGACCCCGAACATCCGCAGGGGCGGGGCTACGTCGCCCGCCGCTGGCCGGTCATCCCCCTGACCGAATTCCGGGCGGCCCGGGACATGTGGACCCTGCTCGGCCCGCGCATCGACAACCTTGAGGAAAAGGGCATCGTCAATGACCGCATCCGCCTGCTGCGAAAGGAGGGGGACGCCCAACTGGCCGAGGCCGAACGATTCCGGGAAACCCGGCAATGGGACAAATTCATCGAGGCCTCCCGCGCGTCCCTGTCCAAGGCGAGCCGGGTTTACAACGACGTGGACAAAACCCAGCGCGACGTGCTTTTCGGGGTGCTCTTCTACGTGGCCCTGTTCGTGCCCTTCGCCTACTGCATGGAACGGCTCTTTTTCTCCTTTGTGGACATCCGGAAACGGATTCTCGCCTTCCTCGGCTTCCTGGTCCTGATCATCGGAGTCATCTACCTGGTCCATCCCGCTTTCCAACTGACCTATTCGCCGCTGGTGGTCATCCTGGCCTTCTTCATCCTGGCCCTGTCGCTGCTCGTCTCCCTGATCATCTTCTTCCGTTTCGAGCGCGAGATGGTCGAACTGCAGAAACGGTCCTCCCACGTCAAGCTGACCGGAATCAGCCCCATGGCGGCCTTCGCCGCCGCCTTCGCGCTCGGCGTGGGCAATCTCAAGCGGCGGCCCGTACGCACCTTCCTGACCTTTGCCACCCTGGTCATTCTGACCTTCACCATCATGAACTTCACCACGGTCAAGTCCGTGCGCCAGGCCGGATGGGCCCGGTTCAACGACCACGCATCCTATGACGGGCTGATGGCCAAGTACATCAACTGGCAGGATATTCCGGTGGAGGCCCTGGCGGTCATGCGCAACGCCTTCTCCGGCTCCGGAGTGGTCGCCCCGCGTGTCTGGTACGACACCGGGCTTACCTCGGACAAATCCCGCGCCCCGCTCATCCCCGTGGTCCGCAACGGCAAAGAGGCCCAGGGACGCGGCCTCATCGGGCTGTCCTGGCGCGAACCGCAGGTCAGCGGGCTCGACCGCATCCTGATCAAGGGCCGCTGGTTCAAGGAGGGCGAACGCGAGGCGGTCATGCTGCCCAAACGCATGGCCGAGCGCATCGGGGCCGACCCGGACGATCCCACGCGCAACAAGGTGGTCCTCTGGGGCCTGCCCCTGACCCTGGTGGGCGTATTCAGCGACGATGGGCTACGCGACAACCCGGACCTGGACGGCGAGCCGGTCACGCCCATCGTCTTCCCCAACCAAGCGGCGACCCAGATGTCCGAGGTGGAGGCCGAGGCCATTGAAAACGGCGACGACGTCATGGCCGCCGAGTCCCGCTACCAGCACATTCCCGGCTTCGAGACCGTCATCATGCCCGCCGAAATCCTGCTTTCCCTGTCCGCAGGCCGCCTCAAGGGCATCGCCGTTCACCCCGACACCGGCCAGAAGGTGGACGACGACCTGGGCGACCGCTTCGGCCTGCTCCTGTTCAAGGGCGGGCCCGAAGGCACGTCGTTGTACTACGCCTCGGACGCGGTCAACTATTCTGGTATGGCCAACATCCTGATACCCCTGGCCATCTCCATCCTGATCGTGCTCAACACCATGATCGGATCGGTCTACGAGCGCCGCCCGGAGATCGCGGTCTACACCTCGGTGGGCCTGGCCCCGCCCCACGTGGCCTTCCTGTTCATCGCCGAATCCCTGGCCTTCGCGGTCATCTCCGTGGTGATCGGCTACGTCCTGGCCCAGACGTCCAGCGCGTTCCTGGCCGGGACGCCCCTGTGGGCGGGCATGACCGCCAACTATTCGTCCACCGCGGGCGTGGCCGCCATGGTCCTGGTCATCGGCGTGGTCCTGGTCTCGGCCATCTACCCGGCCCGGGTGGCGGCCAACATCGCCATCCCGGACGTGAACAAATCCTGGACCATGCCCGAGGCCGAAGGCGACCGCATGACCGTCATCCTGCCCTTCCTGATCAAGATGAACGAAATGGCCTCGGCGGGCGGCTTCCTGCGCCGTTACTACCTGGCCCACCACGACGTCTCCCACGGGGCCTTCTGCACCGACGACATGCGCTGCAATTTCCTGGATCTGGAACAACGGGAGCAGTCCACCGGCCTGTTCTCCGGCGCGGACCGGGACATCCCCCTGCCCGACGACCTGTGCTTCTCCATGGACCTGCGCGTCTGGCTGGCCCCCTTCGATTTCGGCGTGCGCCAGAAGGTCCGGCTGGTCTTCTGCCCGTCGGACATCTATGCGGGCTTCCGGCAGATCAAGGTGCTCATCGACCGCGAGGCAGGCGAATTCACGGCCTGGAAAAATCTCAACCGCAATTTTATCAACGACCTGCGCAAGCAATTGCTGGCCTGGCGCTCCCTGGACGACGAGGCCGTGGTCCACTACGCCGACGACCTTGATGCCGAACGGTTGCGGCAAGAAGCCGGGCAGGACGCGGAGGAAGAGGCATGAACGGACGACTGCGGCCGCGCGCGCTGCTCACCGGGCTTCTCCTCGGCCTGGTCCTGTGCGTCTACACCCCCTACAACAACGCGGTCCTGGGCGGCGTGCCCCTTGGCGGCGGCCACTTCCCCCTGGCCCCGTTCTTCATCCTGGCCTGGCTTTTCGTCCTCGACGCCGGGGTCGCGCGCCTGACCCGCAAGCCGCCCGTCCTCTCCGGAGTGGAGCTCCTGGTCGTCTGGCTGATGATGACCCTGTTTTCGGCCATCGGCTACGCCGGGCTGAGCGAGACCTTCCTCGTCAACGTCACCGCGCCCCAGCGCTACGCCCGGGACGCCTACCGCTGGGCCGAGGTCCTCGGCCCGCTGTTGCCCGACGCCTGGTTCCCCCACTCGGCCGAGGCCGTGCGCCAGCTTTTCCAGGGAATCAAGGGCGGCCGGGACATGTCCGTGTTCCAAATCCTGTCGGCCATCCCGTGGGGCGTGTGGCTGCCGCCGCTGATCGTCTGGTCCCTGTTCATCCTGGGCGCGTATTTCGTCATGGTCTGCCTGACCGTCCTGTTCGGCCGCCAGTGGGTGGTCAACGAGCGGGTCAATTTCCCGCTGTTGCGCGTGCCTCTGCTCATGGGCGAGGCGCTGGACCAGCGGCAACTCTCCTCCTGGTGGACCGACCGCTTCCTGCTCATCGGCCTGGTCCTGGCCGGGGCCCTGCACCTGCTCAACGGCCTGCACTTCTACTACCCATCCGTTCCGCAACTGCCGACGCTCGTTCTGGCCGGGTCCTATTTCCCCAAGTTCGGGCTGTTCTCCGGGTTCTACAAGCTGAAGCTCTATTTCATCCCGGCCTTCGTCGGCTTCGCCTTCCTGACCACCCGGCAAATCTCCTTTTCCATGTGGTTCTTCCACCTGGCCGCCGGGCTGCTCTTCGGCCTGCTCTACGTGCTCGGCTGGCAACTGCCCGAGGCCGCGCTCGGCACCACGCTCGGGCCCGATCTGGCCCGGCCCGAGGGCGCGCAGACCATCGGGGCCTATGCCGTCTTCTTCGTCTTCCTGCTCTGGCTGGCCCGGTATCACCTGAAGGAAACCTTCGGCCGCCTCGTCCGGCCGTTCCACCGGGGCGACGAGTCCCCGCACGGGACGCCGCCACGGGAGTGGGGACCGCCCGTCTGGCCGCTGGCCGGACTCGTCCTCGGAATGGTCTTCCTCACGGTCTGGTGCCGCTGGTTCGGGCTGCCCTGGCTCGGGGCCGTCCTCCTGCCCATGGCCTTCATGCTGGTCATGCTGGTGGTCAGCCGGCTGGTCTGCCAGGGCGGTCTGCCGTATTTCACCCTGACCGCCGCTCCGTCCGACGGGATCGTGGGGCTGTTCGGCACGGGTGTCCTCGGCTCGGCGGGCGTGGCCGCCACCGCGATCATGCAAAAAGTCCTGTTCCTGGACGTGCGCGAGGCCGTGGCTCCAACCCTGTTCCACGGAGCCAAGATCCGCGAATCCGCCAGGCCGGACCGGCGCAACCTGGTGCTCGTGGCCATCGGCCTCTCCCTGGTCCTGGCCCTGGCCGCGGCCTTCGCCACCATGCTCTACCTGGGCCACCGCTACGGGCTGCGGGAATTACGCCTGGACTGGGCCACCCAAACCGTGCTGGCCAACTTCGAAAACGCCCAACGGCTGGTGGACCAGCCCGTGGGTCCCAACCGCTGGTTGATGACCTATGCGGGCTTCGGGGCCCTGGTCATGTTCGCGCTCATCTACTGCTACTACAAGCTGCCCTGGTGGCCCCTGCATCCGCTGGGTTACCTGGCGGCCTACTCCGCGGGCATGAAGATCCTGTGGTACCCCTTCTTCCTGGGCTGGCTGTGCAACCATCTGGTCCTGCATTACGGCGGCACCCGGCTCTACAACAAGGTCCGCTTCCTGTTCATCGGCCTGATCCTCGGCGACTTCCTCATGGGCGGCATCTATGCCGTCATCGGCATGTTCTCCAGCCAGGCGTATGCGGTCTTTCCCCTGTAATCATGAGAATGCCCATGCGATTTCTCTTCAAAATACTCCAACTTTCCTTCCTCTTGCTGCTCGTCGAGAGCGCGGGCTCTCCCGGCCTGGCCGCCGAACTGCCCAAGACCGCCGAACTGGTCATGTTCATCGCCCACGCGGATGTGCCGCCCTATTACCTGAACACCGCCCAGGCGCGAGGCAACGGCATCCTCATGGACGTGCTCCGGGCCGTGGTCAAACCGCTGGGCTACACGGCCACTCCCCGGCTGTTGCCCGACAGACGCGGCTGGCGCATGCTTGAACACGGCGGCGTGGACATCTACGCCACGGCAAAGGAATGGGTCGCCGCTCCGGAACGCTTCCTGTGGACGGACGCCTTCATGCCCAACGAGGACGTGCTCCTCTATCCCGCGACGAGCACCCTGCGCTACACCGGGCCGAAATCCCTGTACGGCAAGACCGTGGCGGGCATCCGGGGATTCTTCTATCCCGCCCTGGCAGGACACTTCGGTCCAGGCGGGATCACGAGGCTGGACACCACCTCGCCCCAGGCCCTGCTCGAACTCCTGCGGCTGGGACGGGCGGACGCCGCTCTGGTCAACCGTACGGAAATACTGTGGATGTTCCGCAACCTCCCGAATCTGCAACCGACCCTTTTCCGCATTGATGAAACCCCCGTGGGCACGGCGGAATTCCGCTTCCTCTTTCCCAGGGGGCGGGGATGGGAGCCCTTCATCGACCTGTTCAACGGCCGCCTCCGGGAGATGAAGCGGGACGGCAGCCTCAAGGCCATACTCGACCTCTACCGTTAAGCCGGATCAGCCGGAGCGAAACCTATGTACGACGACAAGGAACTGCAAGAATACCGGAACCTGATGCAGCCGCCGGAGAAGTTCGAGGAGGGCTTCGACTGGAAGGCCATCGTGGGCGCCATATTCATCGGCTTCTTGATGATGCCCGGTTCCATGTACCTCCAGTTGGTCATTGGCCAGGGCATCGGCCCGGCCGCCCGATGGGTGACCATCATCCTCTTCGCCGAGATCGCCAAGCGCTCCTATACCCACCTGAAGGAACAGGAAATATTCCTGCTCTACTACATGGCGGGCGCGGCCCTGGCCTCGCCTTTCCAAGGGCTGCTCTGGAACCAGTACCTGGTCCAGTCCGACGCGGCGCGCATGCTCGGCCTGACCGAGTTCATCCCCCACTGGGTGGCCCCGGCCCTGGGCTCCGGCTCCTATCTGGAGCGGACCTTCCTGCACCGCGACTGGCTCATCCCCATTCTGCTGCTCATCGGCGCGCAACTGGTCCAGCGAATCGACCATTTCGGCCTGGGCTACTCGCTCTACCGCATCACCTCGGACGTGGAGAAACTGCCCTTCCCCATGGCCCCGGTGGGGGCGCTGGGCACCATGGCCCTGGCCGAATCCACCGAGGACAGGAAAACCGGCTGGAAGTGGCGTGTCTTCTCCATCGGCGGGGTCATCGGCCTGGCCTTCGGCTTTTTCTATGTGCTCCTGCCCGCCCTGTCCGGGCTGCTCTTCACCGAGCCCATCCGGCTTATCCCCATCCCGTGGATCGAGCTGACCCGGCACACCGAGGACGTCCTGCCCGCCGTGGCCACGGGCATCCAGTTCGACCTCGGCCTGGTCTTTATCGGCATGGTCCTGCCGTTCTGGGCAGTCATCGGCGGCCTGCTCGGGCTGATCGTGACCATCGTGGCCAATCCGATCCTCTACGCCCACGGCATCCTGCACCGCTGGCATCCGGGCATGGCCACGGTGGAGACGGTCTTCGCCAACAATTTCGATTTCTACATGAGCTTCGGCATCGGACTGGGGCTGGCCATCGGCGCGGTGGGCGTCTACCATGTGGTCCGGTCCTTCAAGAGTTCGAGCGGCGGCCTGGATTTCTCGGCCCTGTTCAACCCGCCCCAGGGACGCGGCGACATCAACTTCTGGGTGTCCATCGGCATCTACGTCTTCTCCACGCTGTGCTACATCGCCTTTTGCCTCTGGCTGGTGCCCAGCTTCCCGTGGATCTTCTTCGTCCTCTATGGCTTCATCTACACTCCGGTCATCTCCTACATCTCGGCGCGCATGGAGGGCGTGGCCGGACAGTTCGTGGCCCTGCCCATGGTCCGCGAGTTCTCGTTCATCGCCGGGGCCAAGTTCTTCGGCTATCACGGGCTCGAAATCTGGTACGCGCCCATCCCGTTCCACAACTACGGCGAGGCCACGGTCCAGTTCCGCCAGATCGAGCTGACCGGCACGTCCCTGCGCGGGATCATCAAGGCGGAAATCCTGGTCTTCCCCATCGTCATGGTATCCTCCCTGCTCTTCTCCCAGTTCCTCTGGCAGCTCGCGCCCATCCCCTCGCCCGAGTATCCATTCGCCCAGGAGCTGTGGCACCTCCAGGCCCTGAACACCCTGCTCCTGCAAACCTCCACCCTGGACGGCAACTCCCTGTTCTTCGAGGCCCTGTCCGGCCCGGTGGTCCTGTCCGGCCTGGGGCTCGGGCTGATCCTCTACTCGGTGCTCAACGTGCTCGGCCTGCCCGTGCTCCTGGTCTACGGCGTGGTCCGGGGACTGGGCCAGTCCACGCCCCACGGCATGCTCCTCGAAGTGATCGGCGCCCTGCTCGGCCGCTTCTATTTCCTCAAAAAGTACGGCACCAAATGGCGCCACTACGCCCCGGTCCTGCTGGCGGGCTTCTCCTGCGGCATGGGGTTGACCGGCATGTTCGCCATGGGATGCACGTTGATCATGAAGTCGCTCGGCCGACTGGCCTACTAAGACAGTCGCAATATGCTGTTTTAAATAAGTTTTTTATCTTTTATAGCAAGAATGCCGGACGCATCCCGGCGCGGGTCCGCCGACCGCCGAAACAACTGTTGCCAAACCATGCGTTTATACCATGGGCATTGAATCGGCGGACGTTTTCCTGTAACATCCCTTCGACTCCATGGCGGTGTAATACGGCTCGTCCAAATCCTTGCAAAAGGACGTGCGACGGGCTGCAAGGAGGGAACCCATCCGTGAGACACAGAGCATTACTTATTTCGACTTCCGAGACCCTGAGCCGGGAGGCCGCAAGGGTCGCCAAGGGCCTCGGACTGCAATTGGACATCCGCAAGGGGGGCCTGCTGACCGACGGCCACCTGTACGCGCTGGAACACCAGAGCGAATACGACGTCTTCCTTTCTCAGGGCGGAACCGCCCTGCTCATGGAAGAGATGTTGTCCAAGCCGGTCATCTCCATCACCATCTCGGTGGTGGACTACGTCCAGGCCCTGAACAAGGCCAAGAGCTACGGCCAC
Organism: Desulfovibrio sp. Huiquan2017; assembly: GCF_017351175.1. Classification (NCBI taxonomy): domain Bacteria; kingdom Pseudomonadati; phylum Thermodesulfobacteriota; class Desulfovibrionia; order Desulfovibrionales; family Desulfovibrionaceae; genus Desulfovibrio; species Desulfovibrio sp. Huiquan2017. Next base: position 66,608 of record NZ_JAFMPN010000004.1, read on the forward strand.
AAGGTGGCCCTGGTCAGCTACGACTGTCCCTTGCTCAAGGAACTGGAGAGCCTGGCCAAGTTGACCCCGGATTTCGACTTCAGCGTCTTCTCCTATTCCAACAAGGACGACTTCCAGGAGCAGATCAACAAGGTCTTTTCCCTGAAGGACCACACGGTCATCGGCCTGGGCGGGTGTACCTGCGACCACGTCCAGAAGCACGGCGTGGACTACGTCATGATCAAGTCCTCCCGCGAGAACGTCCGCAGCGCACTCATAGCGGCCAAGAACATCATCGACCTGAACTACAAGGAGCGGCTGACCGCCAACCGGGTGACCAACATCCTGAACTATTCCAGCGAGGGCATCTTCTGCGTGGACAAGGACGGCAACATCCCGATCATGAACTTCGCGGCCGAGCGGATCTTCAACGTCACCCAGGCGGATGTGGTCGGCAAGCCCCTGGCCTCGCCCGAGGTGCCGAGAATCTTCCGCGACATTTACGGAGACGGAAGTTTTCTGGTCAACGAAACCGTGGTCAGCGGCGAGAGTGCCTTCATGGTCAACCGCATCCAGTTGAGCATCAACCGGCGCATCGAGGAGACCCTGGTCACCTTCCAATCCATCTCGGACATCCAATCCCTGGAACGCAAATCGCGCAACGCCCTGCGCAACGCGGGCCTGGTGGCCAAGAAATCTTTTGCCGACATCACCTACAGCAGCCAGGCCATGCACGAATGCGTGCTCAGGGCCCGGCAGTTCGGCTCCACCGACGCGGCCCTGCTCATCGAGGGCGAGACCGGCACGGGCAAGGAGCTCTTCGCCCAGGGCATCCACAATTCAAGCCCCCGGAGCAAGGGGCCGTTCGTGGCCGTCAACTGTGCGGCCCTGCCCGAGAGCCTGCTGGAAAGCGAACTTTTCGGCTACACCAGCGGGGCCTTCACCGGAGCGCGGAAAGGCGGCAAGGCCGGGCTCTTCGAACTGGCTCACAACGGGACCATCTTCCTGGACGAGATCGGCGACATCTCGCCCATGATCCAGAGCCGCCTGCTGCGCGTACTCCAGGAGAAATCCGTGCTCCGCGTGGGTGGAGACCGCATCCTTGACGTGAACACGCGCATTGTGGCCGCCACGAACAAGGACCTGCTCGGCATGGTCGAAAAAGGCGACTTCCGCAGCGACCTCTACTACCGGCTCAACCTGCTCAATCTGAACATCGCCCCGCTCAGGGAGCGGCCCGAGGACATCGAGACCCTGGTCTGCTACTTCCTGGCCACCAAGGGGTCCATGTACGGCCTTGAGCCCGGCAAACGGCTATCCGCCCGCACCCTGGACATGATGCGCGAGTACGACTGGCCGGGCAACGTCCGCGAACTGGAAAACTTCATGGAAAAATTGCTCATCCTCCAGCCCCTCGAAAGCAACCTGGACTATGCGGCCATGAAGCTGCTGGCCGAACGCACGCACCGGAGCCGGGGATGCGCCGACCCGGCCGGGCAGGACGACGCCCCGGGTATGCTGACCATCCACGTGAGTTCCCTCAAGGACATGGAAAACGAAATCTTCAACAAGATGCTGGACCGCATGGGCGGCAACCAGACCCGGGTGGCCCGCCGCCTGGGCGTCAGCCGGGTGACCGTCTGGAAACGGCTCCAGGATAATCAGGTCCGCCAATAGCCCGAAGAAAAAGAAAACGGCCGGAACGATCCTGTAGATAATCGTTCCGGCCGCGAAATCCCATCCCATGCTCAGGCTGTAAGGGGTCTTGCCGTATGTCGGGATGGGGCCGGGCGGGCGGCCCTCTCTGGATGCCTGGCGGAATCGTCAGAGCGAGGTGCGGAGCCGTCCGCCGGGGGGTGGGTTATGGTTAAATCAATCGGACAGGGTGAATTTGTGGGCCTCCTCCTGGCCGCGCAGGACTCTGAGCGCTCCCAGGGCCAGGGCCTGCAACTCGTCTTCGCCGGGCTCGATGAAGATCGGCCCCAGGAAGGCGATACGCTCCCTGATCCATCCGGTCAGCCGTTCGGAGTAGGCCACCGCGCCGGTGATGACCACTCCGTCCAGGCCGCCGTGCAGCACGGTGGCCAGCCCGCCGATGGTCTTGGCCGTCTGGTAGGCCATGCCCTCGTAGACCAGCGCGGCCTCGGCGTCGCCCGCATCGATGCGGCGCTCCACCTCGATGGCGTTGTTCGTGCCCAGGTAGGCGACCAGGCCGCCCTTGCCCCGCGTCCGGCGGGTCAGGGATAACCTGTCGAACTCGCCGGAAAAGGCGCTGTCTATGAGCTGACGCACGGGCAGTCCGCCGGACCGCTCGGGCGAATACGGGCCTTCTTCGTCGGTGACCACGTCGATCATCCGCCCATTCTTGAGCACGCAGGCGCTGATGCCGCCACCCATGTGGCAGACCACGAAGGAGCACTGCTCGAAGGACTTGCCCTCGCGCTCGGCCACGCGCCGGGCCACGGCGCGCATGTTCAACACATGGCAGGAGGCCCGCCGCTTCATCTCGGGCAGGCCGCTCAGGCGGGCGATGTCCTCAAGCTGGTCCACGACCACGGCGTCGTAGATGTACGCCGGAATCCCCTGAGCCTGGGCGATGTCGTAGGCGAGCATGCCCCCCAGGTTGGAGGCGTGGTCGTCGATGGGACGGTCGCGCAGGAATTCAAACATCTCGCGGTTGACCTCGTAGGCCCCCTGGCGGAGGGGAGGCAGCTTGCCGCCCCGGCCGGACACGGCGCTCAGGGACGCAAGGTCCACGCCGTTGTCGGCCAAGCACTTGAGGATGGCCTCGCGGCGCATGGGGAACTGCTCGGTCATGCTGTTGGTGAACCGGGCCAGCTCTTCGGCCGGATGATCGACCTTGTGCTCGAAGCGCAGCCTGTCGTTGTCGAAGACCGCGATCTTGGTGGAGGTCGATCCAGGATTGATGGTCAGTATGGCATATGAATCTTGAGACACTGATGGCTCCTGTCGAACGTTAGTTGTCGCCGAGGGTCGCGGACGCGGCCAGGACCAGGGGCCAGTACTTGTCCTGGGTGGCCGCCGCCCGCGAAGTCAGCACGATGGGGCCGCGCCCGCCGATGACGATGCCCGCGCTGCGGGAATGCCCGGCATAACGCAGGGCCTTGATGAGCACGTTGGCCGCGTTGATGTCCGGGCAGGCCAAAAGGTCGGCGTCGCCCTGGATGGGGCTGTCGAACCTTTTGATCTTCGCGGACTCGGGGCTCATGGCCAGATCATAGGAAATGGGGCCCTCGACCACGCAGTCGCCCAGTTCGCCGGCCGCTCCGGCCTTCTTGATCTCCACGGCGTCCATGGTGGCCTGCATCTTGGGGTTGGGAACTTCGGTGGAGGCCAGCACGGCCACCTTGGGGGAGACGAAGCCCATGGCCTTCATGGTGGCCACCGCGTTGCGGATGATCCCCTTCTTCTGCTCCACGTCCGGGCTGATGTTGATGGCCGCGTCGGTCAGGCCGAAGAGCTTCGGATGATCGGGCAGTTCGATGACGCTCAAGTGGGAAATGAGATTCCCGGTACGAAATTCCGCTTCCTTGCTGAACAGGGCCTTGAGCATGTTCCCGGTGGGGATGTTGCCCTTCATCAGGAAATCGGCCCGGCCCGATGCCAGGGATTGTCCCGCCAGGACTGCGGCTTCTTCCGGGGAGGCGGCATGCTCGATGGCGAAGTCCGCCGGGGACAGGCCGAGAAGTTCCAGTTGCTCGGCGATGACGTCCTTGTCGCCGAACAGTACCGGGGTGATCAGCCCGTCTTCCCGGGCGTCGCGCACGGCTTCGAGCACATGACTCTCGGTGGCGTTGATCACGGACACCGTCCGCGCGCCCCGGCCGCTGTTGCGCACCTTGTCGGCCAGTTGTTCCAGGGTGGTGTATGACATGAATTCCTCGTGATATGGATCCCGGGGCCCCATGCGGCGGGGCCCCGGAAGACGGCTCGGCCGTCGGTTGCTATGCTTCTTCGGACAGGGACAGGGCCAGGTCCGGGCAGACCATGACGCAACTGTTGCAGCCGATGCACCGGTCCAGGTGCTTGGGCGAGGACACGACGTATCCGGCCGCGTTGAGCTTGCCCTCGAACTCGAAGACGTCCTTGGGGCAGGTTTCCTTACAGTAGCCGCACCCCTTGCAGCGCTCTTCCACGATGGTGATCTTGAACTTCTTCTTGGCTTCTTCCATGGTCATTACCTCGTCTGGGAAGCCGCTTCGGCCAGGGCGATGCCCTTTTTCACGGCTTCGATGTTCATTTCAGCGATCTTGGGGGCGAATTTCTTGGTGGCCGCCGCGACGATGCTGTCGAAGTCCACGAACGGATGGAGCTGGTAGGCCGCGCCCAGCGCCACGAGGTTGGCCGACTTGGGCGCGCCCATGTCCTGAGCCGTCTTGGTGCAGGGGATGCCCAGCCAGTTGTCGAAGGTCCGTTCGGCCATGATGCTGGAGTCGTAGACCACGGGCACGGAAGCATTGTCGTAGCGGCCGCCGACCACGTCGTGCAGGGCCACGATCACGTTGGGGCTCAGGACCTGCTGGAACAGGATCTCGTCCGGGGCGATGATCGCCTCGGCGGAGATGAAGCCGCCGCGCTGGGCGATGCCGTAGGTCTGGGTCTGGACCACGTTCAGGCCCTCGGCGATGGCGCATTCGGCCAGGAAGGAGGCCACGAAGATGAGCCCCTGTCCGCCGGTACCCGCCATGATGATTTCGGAGTGTTTCGTCATGTTACTTGCCCTCCTTCTGCTGCAGGCGCTCGCGCATGACTTCATAGCTGGTGTTGAAGTCGGGATCGGTCCGCTCCACGAACTTGCCGACCTTGAAGTATCCTTGGGCGGCGGCGTCCTCGATCTTATCGTACCGGGCCTCGGACACCCCCTTCTCCTTGAGCCAGCGGAGCATGTCCACGGGCTGGCGCATCTTGTTGCGCGGGCCGAAGAGCGTGGTGCACGGGCTGGCCACCTCGATGAGGGAAAAGCCCTTGTTGGCGATGCCTTCCTGGATGCGCTTGGACAGCCGCGTGCCCTGGGCCACGGTCTCGCGGGCCACGTAATTGGCTCCGGCCACCTTGGCCAGTTCGCAAACGTCCACGCTGCGCTCGGGGTTGCCGAGCACCGAGGTGCTGGTCACGGCGTCGTGGGGCGTGGTGGCCGAGGCCTGGCCGCCGGTCATGCCGTAGTTGTAGTTGTTCACCAGCACGGCGGTCAGATCCATGTTGCGGCGGGCCGCGTGGAGCAGGTGGTTGCCGCCGATGGTCGTGCCGTCGCCGTCGCCCATGAGCACGACCACGGTCAGCTCGGGGTTGGCGCTCTTCACGCCCGTGGCGTAGGCCAGGGCCCGGCCGTGGGTGGTGTGCAGGGCGTTGCAGGTGAAGTAATCATCCGCCTTGCCCCAGCAGCCGATGCCGCTGACCATGACGATCTTGCGCGGATCCAGCTCAAGGTTTTCAAGGGCGCAGGCAATGGCCCTGACGACAATGCCGTCGCCGCAACCCGCGCACCACATGTGCGGCAGGGAGTCGGTCTTTATATAATCCATTCCAGTGGCGTATTTCATCGTTACTCTCCTAGTACAGGGCCTTTTCGATGGCGTCGGGGAACATGATGGTTCCGTTGTACGAATTGACCGTGCGGACCATGGAGGCGTCGCCGACGACCTTGCGAACCTCGCCGGCCATCTGGCCCGCGTAGTTCATCTCCGGAACGATGACGGAACTCGCATTCTGCGCGGCCTTGGCGACGGCCTTGGCCGGGAAGGGCCAGACGGTCTGAAGTTGCAGCACACCGACCTTGACGCCCTTTTCGCGGGCCTTGGCGGCGGCGGTACGCGCGGCGCGGGTGACCACGCCGTAGGCCACGATGAGGATCTCGCAGCCCTCCACGTCGAACTCCTTGACCATGATCACGTCGTCGATGTCTTGTTCAAGCTTGGTGTGCAGCTGGGCCACGCGGCGGGCGGCGTTGTCCGGCGTGTTGCAACTGTAGCCGTCCTCGCCGTGCATGGAGCTGGTGACGTGGAAGATGTAGTCGCTCCCGTAGGCGGCCAGCGGGGCCACCGCACCGGGCTCGAAGCTGAACGGCTTGTAGTCCTTGGGCTCGCCCGCGGGCTTCACGCGGTCGATAACCTCCAGCTCGCCCGGCTCGGGCAGACGGAAGCTCTCGCGCATGTGTCCGACCACCTCGTCCGGGGCCACGATCACCTGGGTGCGGTACTTCTCGGCGATGTTGAAGGCCTTGACGGTGAGCTCGAAACACTCGGCCACGGTGGCCGGAATCAGGGCGACGACGCTCTGGTCGCCGTGGCGGCCCCAGCGCAACTGCATCATGTCGGACTGGGCCGGGCGGGTGGCCAGGCCGGTGCTCGGGCCGGATCGCTGGACATTGACCACGACCAGCGGCACTTCGCCCATGGTGGCCATGCCGAGGTTCTCCTGCATGAGCGAGAAACCGGGGCCGCTGGTGGCGGTGAAGGCCTTGGCGCCGGACAGGGATGCGCCGATGATGGCGCCCATGCTGGCCAGCTCATCCTCCATCTGCATGTAGACGCCGCCGAGCTTGGGCATCTCGCTGGCCGCGATCTGCGCGATTTCCGACGAAGGCGTGATGGGATAGCCGGCATAGAACCGCGCCCCGGCGTAGAAAGCGCCCTGGGCGATGGCGGCGTTGCCTTGGATCAATTTGGCTGTACTCATTGAATAAACTCCTCAATATATTACATTAAGCCGAACATCTTCCAGAAGGGAATGCTGACCAGGAACCCGATGGTGCTGATCACCGTGAAGGCCATGCAGAACTTGGCCATGGGCCAGTGGTCCGACATTTCGCCGTGCGTGGTGAACTGGGCGCACAGATAAATCGTGTTCATGTATTTGAAGAAGAAGACGTTGGCGGCCGTGAAGGCGACGAAGATGACGATCCAGGGGTTGATGCCCGCGGCCAGGACCGACGGCATCATGACGATGGCCACGATGATGGAACCCGACGTCATGTTTGTTATCAGGAACCGGATCAGGACGATGACCACGACGATGGATATGATCATGACGGGCACGGAACTCATGACCATGCCCATGATCGGCTTGAGCGCGTCGGACAACCAGGTGTCGATGCTCAGGGCCTTGACGACCTTGGCCATGTTGAAGACGCAACCGATAAGGAAGATGGCGGGCCATTCGATGCGGGTCTTGAAGTCTTCCTTGGTCATGGTCTTCACGCCCAGCAGCACGCACATGGCGATGACCGCGATGACCGCGCCCGAGACGTGATGCAGGAAGCTGGTCATCCAGCCGAGCAGCGCGCAGAGAATGACGGCCAGGACGATCTTCTCGTCCCGGGTCATGGGCCCGATCTTGTCAAGCTCCCTGCGGCCGTATCCCTTGGGCAGCGTCAGCGGCTCCTTGGGCGCATAGGCCCAGAAGATGTACAGCGCCAACCCCGTAAAGGCGACCACGCCCCAGGGCAGGGCCCACAGGAACCAATCGAACCAGGAAACATTCTTGTACTGTTCGGGCAGGATCGAGATCAGCATGTAATGGCTGAACGAGCCGGACAGGAAGATGTGGCCCATGAGCACGAATCCGGTGTAGCAGGCCGCGAGCAACCCCGAGGCGGCCGGGCTCTTGCGTTCCGCCCCCAGGGAGTCGCTGATGGCCAGGGCCAGCGGCGCGGACAGGGCGGACTTGGCGTTCATGCTCGGCACCAGCGGACTGATGATCGTACCCGCGCCCATGAGGCCCAGGACCTGGCCGCGGAAGGTGGCCGGGAACAAGGTCAGGACATACAGGGAAATCCGCCGCAACAGGCCGGTCCGACCGGCCACGGCACCCAATGCGAAGGCGCCGACCATCATCCACCAACCCGTGCCCGCGAAGGTCGAGAAGGCCACGTTGAACTTGACGCTGTGAGTCGCGGCCCACAGGGTACACATCAAAATACCCGTCACGTACTCCGGCACGATCTGGCATATCCACCAACCCACGGCGAAGACGAGCACGCCGATGGCGCGCATCGCCTCGGGCGTCAAGCCGTCGGGCGGGGTTGTCAGGGCGATGGCCACCCCGGCGAAGATCGAAAGAATGGCGACGGCGTACTTGAGATAAGCGACCCAGCCGTCACCGGCGTTCTGTTTACACTCCATGCTGCACCTCCTACAATGCAAGAGAGCGGTCCGTTGAACCCGAATTGATGCCGCCGGTCGTCCTTCGGGACGGAGGGGACGGCACGCAGACTCTTACCATTGATGCTCCCTCAGGCGGCCGGTTCAGGTTCAGGGCAGACCGGACGTCGTTGTGAAGCACCCTTCAATAGCAACCACCGTGCCACAAAACCGGCCGATGAATGACTTGATAACATGCTGTAATATTGTTTATTTTTTACTGCGAATTCCAGACCTCTCCACGGTCGGCGCACAGCCTGTTAAGATGTTAAGCACTGTTCACTTTCTTAACTGTTCACTGTGTGTACGGTGGGCCGGATCGAAAGCGGGCCAGTGTGGACACAAAGAGGCCGGGCGGCCATCTTGACCCACTGCCCCGGAGATTGGCATCGGCGTCCGGACGGAGGGGCTCCGGGGGAACCGGTCCGCCGACCCGAGGCTTTCCATTTGCAACACCCGCGCTCCGGCCATCCCTTCCCGACAAAAAAAGCCGGAACGACGGTCGTTCCGGCTTGAGGTGAAGGCCCCCCATACCGGGCATGGAGGAGGAATGGCTGGGGTTATCGCAGGGGCGGGCCGTAGGCCTCGGCCAAGAGCTGGGCGGTATGCACCACCCGGATGGCCGCTCCATGGCGGGCCAGGCCGTCGGCGATGTGCATCATGCAGGCCGGGCATCCCATGGCCACGGTGGAGGCCCCGGAATCAATGATGTTGCGGATCTTGTCGTCGTTGATGCGACGGGACAGCTCGTAATTCTCCACACTGAAGGTGCCGCCGCAGCCGCAGCAACTCCCGGCATCGCGCATTTCCACCAGTTCGACGCCGGGCAGCTCGGCCAACAGCTCCCTCGGCTCGGCCTTGGCCTTCATGCTCCGGACCATGTGGCAGGAGTCGTGGTAGGTCACGGTGCGTTCGCGGGCGACCATGTTCCGGTGCAGGCCGGTCTCGGCCAGGTACCGGGAGAAGTCGATGACGTTGTCCCGGAATCCTTCCCAGGTCCGGCGCGCCTCGCTGGACAAGGGCAGCAGTTCGTAGCGCTCCCGCAGGGCCGATCCGCAGGTGGGACAGGCGGTGATGATGGCGTCGTATTTCCGTTCGCCCAGCGCCTTGATGACCCGCTCGGCCAGCAGGGTCGCGGTGTCGAAATCGCCGTTCACCAGCATGGGCGTGCCGCAGCAGCCCATGTCATCGGGCATGGACACCCGCACGTTGTTGGCGCGCAGGGTCTCGACCACGGCGGCCCCGGCCTCGGGGTAGACGTAGCTGAGCATGCAGCCCGGAAAGAAGGCCACATGGGCCCGGGGATGTCCGAGGCCGTCCCGGTGCGGGACCAGGCTGCGCAGGGGGCGCACGCCGAGCTTGGGAACCACCCGGCGGACGTCGAGACCGGCGGCCGGGATGGGCAATCGGGGCTCCATGCCCTGGCCGTTCCCCGCGTCACGGAACAGGACCTTCTGGAACAGACCGCCCGCGCGCATGGCCAGGTCGAAAAGGCGCCTGTAGGTACGCCCGGTGAAGGCCAGACGCTTGAGCTTGGGCAGCGGGACTTCGGTGCCGATCTCGTGCCGGAGCATGATGAACAGGTCCGTGGTCTTCACGCCCGAGGGACACCGCTCGGAGCAGGCGTCGCAAAGCAGGCACTGGTTCACCAGGCGGGACAGCTCCCCGCCCGCGTCCAGGCGGGATTCGCCCAAGGCGCGGATCATCTGCAACTTGCCGCGTGAGCTGGTGGCCTCGCTGTGCAGCCGCCGGGTCACCGGACAGACGACCAGACAGGAGCCGCAGCGGGTACATTTGGCCGCGCGGGCCTTGAGTTCTTCGGACAGGCTAGTCATGATCCGACTCCCCGAAGATGCAACCGGGATTCATGATCAGATTGGGGTCCAGGGCCTTCTTGACGGCCCACATGGCGTCCACTTGGGCCCGGCCCAGTTGCCTGACCAGGTACGGGGCCTTTTCCCGACCCACGCCGTGCTCGGCGGACACGGTGCCGCCGATGGAAATGATGTATTCGTGGAACTCGGTCCGGGCCTGGGCGGCCAGGGCCTTCTGCTCGTCGTTGTCGAAAAAGAAATGGGGATGCACGTTGCCGTCCCCGGCATGGCCCTGACAGCCTACCTTGAGGCCGTATTTTTCGCCCAGCCCGTGCAGGGTCCCGACCACGTCCGCCAGGCGGTCGATGGGGGCCGCCGGGTCGCCGCCCAGCCGTCCCTTGGCCACCCGGGCCAGGGCCGGGAGCGCGGCGCGGCGGGCCAGCCAGATGGCTTCGGCCTCTTCCTCGTTGGCCGCAGCCCGAAACTCGATCATGCCCAGTTCGGAACAGATGGACCGAACGCGGCCTATCTTGGCCGGGATCGAACTCGCCTCGCCGTCCAGTTCGATGAGCAGCATGGCCGCCGCATCCACGGGCAGCCCGGCATGGGTGTAGGCTTCCACGGCCTCGATGAAGGTCTTTTCCATGAACTCCATGACCGACGGGACCACCCCGCCGTGCATGATGCGCACCACGGCCGTGGCCGCGTTCTCCAGGTCGTCGAAGGCCACCAGCAGGGCCGTCCGGGCCTCGGGCTGGGGAATGAGCTTGAGGATGGCCTTGGTGACCACGCCCAGGGTGCCCTCGGCCCCGGTGAAAAGCTGGGTCAGGTTGTACCCGGTGACATCCTTGATGCACTTGCCGCCGGTGTGGATGATCTCGCCGTTGGGCAGGACCACCTCCAGGCCCGAGACGTAGCTCTTGGTCGTGCCGTATTTGACGCACTGCAACCCGCCGGCGTCGGTGGACACGTTGCCGCCGATGGAGGTGAAGGTGAAGCTGGCCGGGTCGGGCGGATAGAACAACCCGTGCTTGGCCGCCTCGGCCTTGATGTCCGAGGTAATGGCCCCGGCCTGGGCCGTGCAGGTCATGCTGCCCGGATCCACGACGATCTCGTTCATGGCCTGCATACAGATGACGATGGACTCGTCCCGTTCGGGGATGACGTTGACGCTCAGGCCGGACCCCTGTCCACGCACCAGGACGGGCAGCCGGTTTTCGTTGGCGAACCGGACCACGGCGGAAACCTGCTCCGTGTTTTCCGGGATGACCGCCGCCGCGGGCAATACGGCCGACGGAGCCGCGCCCCCCGCGTTGTAGGTGTAACCGATGAGATCTTCCTTGCCGGTGAGAATATTGTCTGGGCCGACCACCTTGGTCAGGGCGTCCACAAGAAAATCGTGATCCATAACCGCCTCCTGTTCAGTTCAGATTGCCTGCCCGCACGGGTCCGGCGGCGCTCGGGCCGAACGCCTGAAGGCGAAACGGTCCGCCGCCGGGGCAACGGCACATGGGCCGTCTCCCCGGCGGGATGGCGCTGTCGGCCGAGGCCTTCTCCGCAACAAGAAGACCCCGCCGCGCTCCGGCAGGATGACCCGGCCCATTTCAGGCCGCGTCGGGCATCGCTCCTTCCGGAACCTCAGCCCATAGGAGCAAACGTCATGCCGGGACGCGGCAGCCGGATATGCGGCAGCCAACAATCCGAAATTGAAGAGAAATTCGTTTCGCCCTTGTTGTTCGGCCCATGTTCTCGGCCGAAAACGCGTTCATATTTTTTACGCTGTTTCGATTCTTAACCCACGTCCGGTTACGGGAAGGAAAACGGCAGATCCCGAGAGGAACGGCACCCGCGCGGACGGCTTGGTGAAGACGACGATCCGAAGCCCCCCGCTTTGTCCGCCTCATCCGGCAGGCATAGCAATACAAGTCGACGCCATTTTGCAAAGGGGCCTTGTTCTTTCCCCGGCGAGCGGGTAATTTATGCCCGGCATAACGGTACATGGAACCCAATATGGAGAACAGAATGCCCAAAACCAAGACCACCGCCCTGGTGCTTGCCGCCGGCAAGGGAACGCGCATGCACTCGCCCAAGGCCAAGGTGCTGCAGACCCTACTGAACGAGCCCATGCTTTTTTACGTGTACGAGGCCCTTGCGCCCATCATGAAGGACAATATACTGACCGTGGTCGGCCACGACGCCGAGAGCGTGGCCGCCGCCTTTCCGGCCATGGCCGACCGTTTCGTCACGCAGAGCGAACAGCTCGGCACGGGGCACGCCCTCCAGGTGGCCTGGGACGCGGTGACCAAGACCGGGGCCACCCACTGCCTGGTCATCAACGGCGACACCCCGCTGGTCACGGTGGAGGCCCTGGACCGGCTGATGGCCGCCCAGGGGTGCTGCGACCTGGCCTTCATGACCATCACCCCGCGCGACACCGGGGCCTTCGGCCGGGTGGTCCGCGACCGGGAACGGCGGATCAAGGCCGTCGTCGAGGCCAAGGACTATGATTTCTCCCTGCATGGGCCGGTCACCGGCGAGGTCAACGCGGGCATCTACCTGCTCAAGGTGGCGACCGTCGGTCCGCTGCTCGAAAAACTCGAAAACACCAACAAGTCCGGCGAATACTACATCACCGACCTGGTGGGCCTGGCCGTGGCCCAGGGGCTTTCCGTGGACGGCGTCCAGGCGGGCAACGACATCTCGCTCATGGGCATCAACTCCCCGCGCGAACTGATCGCCGCCGAGACCGCCCTGCGGGCGCGCATTGTGGATGAGTTGCTCGACGCGGGCGTACTTATCCACAACCCCGGCACCGTGATCATCGGTCCCAGAGCCGAGATAGAACCCGGGGCCGAGATATTCGGCCACTGCGAGATCTACGGCGCGTCCAAGGTGGCGGCCGGAGCCCGGCTCGGCTCCTACAACCACATCACCGACGCGACCTTCGCGTCCGGCTGCGTGGTCCGCGAGTTCAACCACATCGAAAAGGCCGAGGTGGGCGAAGGCGCGACGGTCGGACCCTATGCCCGGCTGCGGCCCGGCGCACGCCTCGAAAAGGACGCCCGCATCGGCAATTTCGTGGAGATGAAGAAGGCGGTCCTGGGCGAAGGGGCCAAGGCCAGCCATCTGACCTACCTGGGCGACGCCGAGGTCGGGGCCGGAGCCAACATCGGGGCCGGGACCATCACCTGCAACTACGACGGAAAAAATAAATTCACGACCAGAATCGGCGCGGGAGCGTTCATCGGCTCCAACACCGCCCTGGTCGCCCCGGTAAGCGTTGGCGACAACGCCCTGATCGGGGCGGGCTCCACCATCACCAAGGACGTGCCGGACAATCAGACCGGCATCGCCAGAGGCAAGCAGGTCAACCTGAGAAGGAACCTGAAGAAAAACTAGGGATGCAGTGGAAAACCCTTCAAATAACTGTGGAAAGAAATCTTGCCTTGGACCCGAAAAAAGCATAGATAAAAGATATGGAATTAGTTGCCAAGCTTGAAGAACGTTTCAACGTATTATTGAATAAAATTGCGGAACTGAAAGAAGAGAATCAGCGATTGAAGGAGGAGGCCGAGGCCGAGAGGCGATTGCGCCACGACATCGAATCCCGTATTGACACGCTGCTCGAAAAAATTCAGAACGAGCTGGAATGATAGTGGGTTACGATGCCTCGCTACACGCTGACTCTGCTGGGACTCGAAATATCCTTCAAAACGGATGCGGACAATGTCCGTATCGAGGCCGCCCAGGCGTTCATTGAGAACAAGCACAAGGAGCTTGTTGCCGGAGCGGGTGACATCAGCAAGGAAAAGCTGCTCACCTACCTGCTCCTGAGTCTGGCGGACGACTATCTGGTCGCCGAAGATAAACTGAGGCGGCTGGAAGGGAAGATCGGAGAGATTTTGGAAAAGACCTCAACGGACCCGGGCCGATAATTGGACGGGGCCGAGGTCGGCAAGGAATTACCCTGGGACGTGCGTGATTGCCCGGAGTGTTATTGAGCCAATGCTCTTATATGGGGCGACGACTCCAGTGCGCTGGTGCGCAGGCCCGGTTCAGCCGGGAAGCCTGAAGGCGCGCGAGTCATGCCCACCTGGACATGCCAGGTTCAAAACATACAGGCAACACGGCTTCCCGGGGATTTAAACTCCGCCTGACCGGACCAAACCGGCGTTTTCAGGCGGCGATATATACCCTACAGCCATATCCGAAACCACCCTCCTCTCTTCTCTTCAGAGCAGAGTGCATTTTGTCGCGTGCCCTTCAAGCCCCGGCTCGGCGGAAACAGGCCGCCTGTGGAATAGCCTGTTAACATACATAAGGAGCAACCACATGTTAGCCCAAATCGCCATGGTCGGCGGAGCACTGGTCATCGGCCTCGGAGTCGGGATACTTCTCTTCAAATACATCTCCGACAAGAAGATATCCGACTCCAAGGGACTGGCCGAACGCATTGTGGAAGAGGCCCGCAAGGAAAGCGAGGCTCTCAAGAAGGAGTCGCGTCTCCAGGCACAGGATGAAATTTTCAATCAGAAGAAAGAGCTGGAGCGGGAATTCAAGGACCGCGAAAGCCAGCTCAAGAGCGAGGAAAAGCGCCTCCATTCCAAAGAGGAGCGCCTCGACGCCAAGCGGGAGAAGGTCGCCGACAAGGAAGCCCAGGTGGTGGAGCTGGAAAAGCAGCTCATCAAGCAGGAAAAACACCTGAGCGAACTGGAGGAGGACCTTTCCCAGAAGTCCGACGAGCATGAGCGCAAGCTTCAGGAAATCTCCGGCCTGACCGTGGAGGAGGCCCGCGAAAACCTGCTCAAGGAAATCGAATCCCGCACCCGGCACGAAGCCGCCAAGATGATCCGCAATATCGAGATGGAGGCCAAGGAAAACGCCTCGAAGAAGGCCAAGGAGATCCTCTCCCTGGCCCTTCAACGTTATGCGGGGGACTACGCGGGCGAGCAGACCGTGACCGCCGTCACCCTGCCCTCCGAGGACATGAAGGGCCGCATCATCGGCCGCGAGGGCCGCAATATCCGCGCCCTGGAAGCGGCCACCGGCGTGGACCTGATCATCGACGACACGCCCGAAACCGTGGTCCTGTCCGCCTTCAGCCCGCTGAAGCGCGAGGTCGCCAAACAGGCCCTCGAACGCCTCATCCACGACGGACGCATCCACCCCGCCCGCATCGAGGAGATCGTCCGCAAGGTCGAGAGCGAGATGGACACCAAGTTGAAGGAAATCGGTGAGCAGGCCACCTTCGACGTGGGCGTGCACGGCATCCACCCCGAGTTGATCAACCTGCTCGGCCGCCTGCACTACCGCACCAGTTTCTCCCAGAACGTGCTCCAGCACTCCATGGAGGTCGCCTTCCTGTGCGGCGTCATGGCCGCCGAACTCGGCCTGAACGAGAAGGAGGCCAAGCGCGCGGGACTGCTGCACGACATCGGCAAGGCCGTGGACCACGAAATCGAAGGCCCCCACGCCATCATCGGCGCGGACCTAGCCAAGAAGCACGGCGAGTCCAAGGAGATCATCCACTCCATCGCCGCCCACCACGAGGACACCCCGCCCATGACCATCCTGGCCAACTTGGTCCAGGCCGCCGATTCCCTGTCCGGTGCCCGGCCCGGGGCGCGCAAGGAACTGCTCGAAAACTACGTCAAACGCCTTGAAGAACTGGAAGGGCTGGCCACCGGCTTCGACGGCGTGCAGAAGGCCTACGCCATCCAGGCGGGCCGCGAAATCCGCGTCATGGTCGATTCCGAGAAGGTCGGCGACGAAAACACCTACGTGCTCTGTAAGGACATCGCCGAGAAGATCGAGAACAACATGACCTACCCCGGCCAGATCCGGGTCACGGTTATCCGCGAGAAACGGGCCGTTGGCTACGCCAAATAAGCGAATCCGATCGCGCACCCGGGTTCGCCCGGGTGCGCTTCTTCTTTTCGACATGCCGGTTGCGCAAAAAAATCATAGCCTCCGATAATGATAATCCTCTATGGTGGTCTCATCGCATCCGGCAGCAAATGGAGTCGCACAAGACATGAACCGCGAAACTGACCCCTCCACCGAAAAGCTCAAGAAAGCCATGGACCAGTCCATGAATCTGGTGCGCTCGGAAATGGGCGACGCCGAATTCCGGCGGTTCAGCGAACACATTCAATCCGAGCTCGGCATCAAGATGCCGCCCACCAAGAAGGTTCTGCTCCAGTCCCGGTTCCAGAAGCGGCTGCGCGCCCTGGGCATGTCCAGCTACAAGGAATACTGCGACTACGTCTTTTCCGACGCCGGACGCGAACAGGAGCGCACGCACCTGATCGACGTGGTCACCACCAACACCACGCATTTCTTCCGTGAGCCCAAGCATTGGGACATCATGAACAATATGGTCCTGCCCGAGCTGTGGAGCCGGGGCGTGGGCCGCTCCAGCGCCCTGCGCATCTGGTCGGCGGGCTGCTCCTCCGGCGAGGAGCCCTATACCCTGGGCATGGTGCTCCACGAGTGGGGCGCTTCACGCCAGGGGTTCGACTTCACCATCCTGGCCACGGACATCTCCCAGAAGATCCTGACCGAGGCCAAGCGGGCCGTCTACTCCATGGACAAGGTGGCCGACGTGCCCATGCCCTTCAAGAAGAAGTACATGCTCAAGTCCAAGGACAAGCAACTGGTCAAGATGGATGCCGTGCTGCGCAACAAGGTCTCGTTCCAGCGCCTGAACTTCATGGAGGACTTCCGCCTGCAAAACCGGCAGGACATCATCTTCTGCCGCAACGTGGTCATCTACTTCGATCGCCCCACCCAGGAAGTGCTCTTCCGGAAATTCTGCGAGAACCTCCAGCCCGGCGGCTACCTGTTCATCGGGCACTCGGAAAGCCTGTCCGGCATGACCCTGCCCATCCGTCAGGTGGCCCCCACAGTCTTCCAGCGGATCTAACCGCCCTTCCGGGCACCCGGCCCCCAAGCGGCATCCCTCACGCATCACCCCAAGGAACGTCATGCGCATTCTTTTTCTAGGCGACATCGTCGGCCTGCCCGGCCGCAAGGCCGTGATCCAGAACCTCGCCCGCATCCGCGAGGAGGAGGCCATCGACATGGCCTTCGCCAACGGCGAAAACGCAAGCTCCGGCTACGGCCTCAAGGCCAAGCACGCCCGCGAATTGCTCAAGGCGGGCCTGGACGGCATCACCGGCGGCAATCATATCTGGAAGTACAAGGATCTCTATTCCCTGCTCGACGAGGACGGCCGCATCCTCCGGCCCCACAACTACCCAGACCATCTGCCCGGCTCGGGCGTGCGCGTCTTCCGCAAGGCGGGACTACCCCCGGTGGCGGTCATCAACCTCATCGGCCGAACCTTCATGCCGCCCATCGACTGCCCCTTCGCGGCCGCGGAAACCGTCCTCGACGCCCTGCCCGCCGACATCCCGGTATCCGTCGTGGATTTCCATGCCGAGGCCACGGGCGAAAAGATCGCCATGGGCTATTTCCTCGAAGGCAAGGTCTCGGCCGTGGTCGGCACCCATACCCACGTCCAGACCAACGATGCCAAGGTACTCACCGGCGGCACCGCCTATCTGACCGATCTGGGCATGTGCGGCGCCGCCGACTCCTGCCTGGGCATGAAACCGGAAATTATCCTGGACCGCTACCTCACCGGGCTGCCCCGACAACTGGAGGCGGCCACCGGCCCCGGGGTTTTACAAGGCGCGATTTTTGACATAGATGATACCACCGGCAAGGCGGTATCCATGGCGACGTTCCAACGGAACGGCTAGCCCGACCAACTGTCAAACCACATAAACGAGGACGAAAGTGAATATCTACGACGAGTTGAAATGGCGGGGGCTGATCAATCAGGTTTCTGACGAGGACAAGGTGCGTGAATATCTGTCCAAGCCCGGGGCGACCATGTATTGCGGCTTCGACCCCACCGCCGAAAGCCTCCACGTAGGCAACCTCGTCCCCCTGCTCTGCCTGGTCCGCATGAAGAAGGCCGGGCACCATCCCCTGTACCTCATGGGCGGGGCCACCGGCCGCATCGGCGATCCGTCGGGCAAGGACAAGGAACGCGAACTGTCCGATACGAGCAAGCTCGACGAGCGGTTGGAGATGATTAAGCACCAGGTGCGCCGCTTCGTGGAACGCAACACCGGCGAGCGCCCGAACATCGTCAACAACTACGACTGGACCAAGGACATGACCTGCATCGAGCTGCTGCGCGACGTGGGCAAGCACTTCACGATCAATTGGATGCTTCAGAAGGAGGCGGTCAAGGGCCGCATCGACCGCGAGGAGACCGGCATCTCCTACACCGAGTTTTCCTACATGATCCTGCAAAGCTACGATTTCTACCATCTCTACAAGAACCAAAACTGCCGTCTTCAGATCGGCGGCGGCGACCAGTGGGGCAACATCACCACGGGCTGCGAGTTCATCCGCCGCCGGTGCGCCGCAGACGGTGAATCGGCCGAGGCCTTTGCCTTGACCTTCCCGCTGATCACCACGGCCTCCGGCAAGAAATTCGGCAAGTCCGAGGGCAACGCCGTGTACCTCAACGCGGACCTGACCTCGCCCTACGCCTTCTACCAGTTCTTCATCAACACCGATGACGCGGACGTGATCAAGTTCTTGAAGCTCTTCACCTTCCTCACCCTCGAGGAGATCGAGGAGCTGGAGAGGCAGACCGAGGAGGCCCCGCACCTGCGCACCGCCCAGAAGCGCCTGGCCGAAGAGGTCACCACCATGATCCACGGCAAGCACGAGCTGGAGCGCGTCCTGGCCGCCACCGAGGCCCTGTTCGGCAAGGGCGACATCAAGACCATCGACCCCGGCACCCTGCGCGCTGCTTTTGAATCCGCGCCCGCCGTGCGCTATGCACCGGGCGACGTGCCCGATCTGCCCCAGATGCTCGTGGACCTCGGCCTGGTCAAATCCAAGGGCCAAGGCCGCAAGGACATCCAGGGCGGCGGCATCTACCTCAACGGGGAGCGCGTCGAAGACGGTGACGAAATCGCCGACACCAATTTCATCGGCGGCGAACTGCTCATCATCCGCAAAGGCAAAAAGAATTACGGCCTGGTCACCCGAGGCTAGCCGTCGGACAAGACAGACAAGAAAAGGGCCGGTGATTTTCACCGGCCCTTTTTTCGTTTCATGCCTCCGACGTTGGCTACAGGCTCAGGCCGAGGGGCTTGAGGTAGAGCTCGCCCTTGAAGGTCAGTTCGGCGGCCCCTTGGAGGTAGACCGTGCCGTTTTCGAGGAACACGGTAAGGACTTCGTTCCCGGTGGTGGTCAAATCGGCGCGATCGCCGGTCAGGCCGAGGGTGTGGGCCAGGAGCTGGGTGGCGGCGGCGCCGGTGCCGCAGGCATAGGTTTCGGCCTCCACGCCCCGCTCGTAGGTCCGCAAAAGCATGGTGTTCCCGTCCACGACCTGGGCGAAATTCACGTTGGTCCCGGCGGGCGCAAAGCGTTCGTGGTAACGAATCTTGGGTCCGAGATCCATGATGTCCACGCTCTGCGCGTCGTCCACAAAGACCACGGTATGGGGCACGCCGGTGTCGGTGAAATGCACGGTCAGCGGCTGGCCGTCAATGTCGAGGACGATATTCGTTTCGGTCCTGAGCGGCGGCGTGAGCTGGACCTTGACGCGCCCCTCGTCCGGGCCGTCCAGGAGGACCTTGGCCTTGATCGGCCCGGCGTCGGTGCCGAAGGCGTGTTCGGCCGGGGCCAGCCCGATGGCGTGGGAAAGTTTCGCGGCGCAGCGCGAGGCGTTGCCGCACATCTCGGCCCGGGAGCCATCGGAGTTATAGAAATGCCAGCGGTAGGCGAGCGCCGGGTCGTCGGCGTTTTCAAAGAAGAACAGCCCGTCCGCGCAGATGCCGAAGGCGCGGGCGCACACGGCCTTGGCCCAATCGGCCATGACCTCTCGCGGCACGCCGAGTTCGCGGTTGTCGATGATGACGAAATCGTTGCCGCACCCCTGCATCTTGTAGAAAGGCACGGACTCGGTGAACATATTCATGGGGAACCTCGCAGTTTTCCCAAGGGGTATATGCCGGTGCCGGTATGGTCCAATTCTTTTTGCGTATGAATGATTCCGGACGGTCAACGGAGCAGCCAGACCTCGGCCTCGGCCTCGGAGGAGAAGACCCGGTAGCTGATGGAACGGTTGGACAGGCTGGTTTCCAGGATCTTGGCGAAGGCGAGATCTTCGGGGTTGGGCACGCAGGCCGTGCGCACGCCCCGGACCGCGGCCTCGGCGGATGTGGGGGACTCGGCCAGGCGGTAGGCGTCCAGGGCGTCAAGATGCTTGCGCAGCAGCCGCTCGTCCAGCAGCAGCCGTTGCTGCTCGTATTCGCCGCCCAGCCGAGCGAGGAGGAGGCTGAAGTCGGCCTGTTCCTCATAAGAGTCCATGGTGCCGGAAACGGTGATTTTGAGGTGGGTTTCCAGAGTGTGTATGCAGGCGGTATACGGCATGTTGCTCCTTTTGACATAATGCTCCGTGAGGATTGTTTATGAAGGTGAGTGAATGATCTGTCAAGCCGGGCCGCCTTGCTTTTCGGGAAAGGGAACGGTATCGCTGGGCGGATCCGAACAAAGGAGAATGCGAACATGTCCAAACAGTGCGTGGGATGCGGGTGGTGCTGCATGCAGGATCCCTGCATGGAGTCCCACCGGCGATACGGCTACATGCGCCGTTGCCCCGACCTGTTCTGGGACGGGGAGGCGGGCCGGTACCTATGCCGGCTGATGCTCGATCCCGAGACCGCCGAGCAGGTCAAGCGCTCCCAGCACGCCGGACAGTGGTGCTACGCCCCGCTCAATTCCTGGCGGGACAATGTCCGCAATCGGGATGAGGATTAATCCCTTTTCCTTTCACTTTCCTCCCATCTTTGCTAAAGAATATCCTCTTAAGGGAACTTCAGACTACGGAGCAGCCAATGCGCGTGACTTTTGTCGGGGTGGGCGAAGCCTTTGACGAGCGACTGCCGAACACCTCTCTGCTGGTGGAATCCGGAAACTCATCCATCTTGCTGGACTGCGGCTTCAACGTCTCCTGCCGATTGTGGGAACACGCGGCCAACCCCCTCGACCTGGACGCGGTGTACATCTCCCACTTCCATGCCGACCACTATTTCGGACTCCCCGCCCTGATCGTCCGATCCTTGGAGGAAGGACGCACCAAGCGGCTGACCATTCTCGGCCCAAGCGGCATCGAATCGCGGGTCAAACGGCTCATGGACCTGGCCTATTCCAACGCCCTGGCCAAGACCGCGTTCGAGATCTTCTTCATCGAGTGCATGCCCGGCGAGGACTTCAAGCACGGCGGCTTCCGCTTCCGCTTCGCCCTCAACGACCACGCCATACCCTGCCTGGCCATCCGGCTGGATGCCGGGGGAAAGTCCCTGTACTATTCGGGCGACGGCAAGCCCACCGACGCCACCGTGGACCTGGCCGAACACTGCGACCTGGTGGTCCACGAGGCCTTCACGTTCGACGAAATAACCACCGGCCACGGCGACGTGGGCACCTCCCTGGAGATGGCCCGCAAATCCGGGGCCAAGGCGTGCGCTCTGGTACATATGCGGCGGACCATCCGGCACACCATGCTGGACATGATCCGCATGGCCGTGGACACCATGCCTGAAGTCCACGGCTTCGTCCCCGAACCGGGCGATGTCTATGAGCTCTGATTCCTCACCTGGGAGGGAGGATTTATCATTCCCTTTTGCAGAATCTCATGCCATCTTCCGCCCCGGCGCGCCGGCGGCAACGGATGGCGCCGTCAATACTTGTCATTCACGCCGTGACCAGGGGAGAACATGGCCGGTAAATACGATTCCATAGTTTACGATTATTTTGAAAAAACCAGCGGTTCCATTATCTTGATCAGCGAAGACCCGCTGTTCAAGAAAATGCTGTCTTCAACCATATTTAAAGTCATCGGCACCAAACGGGACTGCCTGACCGCCGTGGAGACGATCCACGCCGGGCTGAAAAAGGTCCAGCTCATGCACAAGGCCGGGCTGGATTTCATCGTGTTCATCGAGCGCATGGTCGGCGGCGCCCCCAGCACGGACACCATCCTGACGCTGAAGCGCCTGCTGCCGGAGCTCAAGATCATCGTCCTGGTGGGCGAGACCAAGCGCGAAAACATCGCCTTTTTCTACGAGATCGGGGTGGCCAACGTCATCTCCAAGCCAGCGTCCATGAACAACATCATCGAGAAGTTGGCCTTTACGGTGAAGCCTCAAGGCAAACTCAGCGAATACATGCAGATCGGCAAACGCTGCCTGGCCGCAGGTAAGCTCATGGAAGCCATGAAGATCGCCCAGAAGGTGCTCAAGCTCAAGCCGGAGAGCCCGGCCGGACTGATGCTCAAGGGCGACGTGCACCTGGCCCAGAACGAAGTGGACAAGGCCCTTGAGAGTTACCATCTGGCCCACGAAAGCTCCAAGATCTACCTGGAGCCCATCAAGAAGCTGGTGGATGCGTACCGGGGCGTCAACGACGACGAGATGCTCAAGTACATGAAGAAGCTCGACCGCCTGAGCCCGCTCAATGCCCAGCGAAAGACCGAGATCGGCAAGGTCCACGCGCAGCGCAGCGAGATGGACAAGGCCGAGGCCTACTTCGACCAGGCCCTGGAAACCGTCACCCGGGAGGCCATGGGCATGATCAGCGCCGTGGCCGAGAACATCGCCGAGGCCGTGGCCAACGATCCGGGCATGTCCGAGAAGTACCTGACCAAGGTCCTGGAAGCCAAGGGGGCCCGGCTGGACAAGAGCGACATCGCCCTGTTCAACAAACTCGGCATCGCCCTGCGCGGCCAGGGCAAGTGGCGGGAGGCCATCGAGAACTACGCGGCGGCCCTGCGCATCTCCCCGGAGGACGAGGGGCTGCACTACAACATGGGCATGGCCTTCTACGACGGCGGGGACAAGCACCGTGCGGGCCAGTGCTTCATGAAGGCCCTGCGCTTCAACCCGGATTTCTACAAAGCCAGCGAGACGGTCTCCATGAACCTGGGCGAACTGTTCGCCGACCTGCGCGAATATGAATACGCCCTTCCCTGCTTCGAAAACGCACTCCGGCTCAATCCGGAGAATCCCACGGCCGTGAGCAAGCTCGCCGCACTCAAGAAGGCTGCGGGCTGATTCCCGACACACCGACGTCCGCGAGGGACCGGCGGCCATGCCGCCCGTCCCTTTTTTGTGCCGGGTTGACCCGTTTCCCCCATTTCACATAGTATGGAAACGTGGGCCGGATCGCCGTCCCGCCACCGGCAGCCAAGGGGGATGCGCATGCCGCCGGAAACCGCCGACGCCGTGGTCCGCAAATTCATCGAACAGGACGGAGGCGTCATCGTCTACCTTTCGGACGACCATGGGTTCACCCACGCCCTGCGCAACATGGTCTCCCGGGTCATCGGCCTGCGCGGCGAGGTGCTCCTGCCCTATACCTCGCCGGACGCGGCCGTGGACAAATGCGTGGCGCTGCGCGCACAGGAGATCCCCGTCGTGGTCTTCATCGAGCGCATGATCGACAACCGTCCGTCCACGGACTTCATCATCCGGCTGTCGCGGGAGTGTCCCGAGGCGCGCATGATCGTGCTCACCTGGGAGGCGACCCAGGAAACCGTGGCCTATTTCTTCGAACTGGGCGTGGCCCGCGTGCTGGTCAAGCCAGCCTCGGCCAACAAGGTCATCGAAGAGCTGGCTGCGGCCATTTCCCCGCCCATGGAGCTGCGCCGCCAGGCGGAGCACTGCGCCAAACTTCTGGAAGCCCGCAACTACACGGCCGCCCTGGCCGTCTCGGACCGCATTCTCATGCTCCGGCCGGACTCGGCGCGGGGGCTGGTCATGCGCGGCGACGCACTCATGGGCACCGGGCAGGTGGATGCGGCGGTCCAGGCATACATGGCCGCCCACGAGGCCAACCCCATCTTCATGGCCCCTCTCGTCAAGCTGGCCGAGGCCTTCCGCGACATGGAGGATGAACGCGCCCTGGCCTACCTCAAGGAGTTGGACGCCATCTCGCCGCTCAACCCGGAACGAAAGATCGACATCGCCGAACAGCATCTGCGCCAGGGGGAGCACGAGCAGGCCGAATGCTATCTGGATCAAGGCGTCCGGGCCGCCGAGCGCGAAACCCGCTCCATGGTCGGCGACCTGACGGAACGCATCGTGGACGCTGTGTCCGGCATCGCCCCGGACCTCGCCGTCAAATACCTGAACCGGGTCATCGACGGCAAACGCGTGCTCGGCCGCGACGACCTGATCCACTTCAACAGGCTGGGCATCCTTCTGCGCGGTGAAGGCCGTTGGGCCGAGGCGGTGAAGGTCTACCAAAAGGCCCTCGGGATCGCCCCGGACGATGCGGTCATCCTCTACAACATGGGGCTTGCCCACTGGGAGGGGCTGGAGCGCACAACCGCGTTGGACTGCTTCGAAAAAGCGCTGGCCATCGACCCCGAATTCTATACGGGAAGCGTGGGCGCGGCCCTGAACATCGGCTCCCTGTATCTGGAACTGCGCTATCCCGACGACGCCGTCCCGTTCTTCGAGCATGTGCTCGCCCTGGACCCCGAAAACGACCTGGCCCACGCCAAGCTCGACCAGGCCCGCCGTCAGGCCGGGGCCCGGCCCGCCTTCCCCCGCCGCCGCGCGGACGAAAAGGCCCTCAACCTCGACAATCTTCCGGACCCCCCAGAAAAAAAGGGGAAAAAGAAGCGCAAGCCGTTCACCAACCTGGAGCTGTAGGAATTTCAGGCGGCCGGGAAACGGCAAAGGGCGCAACGCCCATCTTCCTTCACGCCGCACGCCCTGGCAAAACAGCGGGCGCGACGATCCCCACGGCGTGGCTGGCGTCCGGCCCGGCTGGTGCCCGGCCGCCGGGAACCTTCGCCCCGTCATCGCGATATGAGCACGATCCCGCCGAGCACGCAGCCGCAGCCCGCAATCTGCGGCCAGCCGATGGGCTCATGAAGCACCAGGGCGGACAGGATCAGGGCGGACACCGGCAGGATCGCGGTAAAGACCCCGGCCGTGGACGGCCGGACTCTGGTTATGCCCGCGAACCAAAAAATATAGGCGAACGCGGTGACGAACACACCGTAGTAGAGGACCACGAGCCAGTCGGCGGGGGGAATGGCGGCGAGGTCGGCGGTGGCGGCTTCGTAAAGGCCCATGGGCAGGAACCAGAGCAGGCCGAAAAGGGAAATGATCGTGGACGCGGCCAGGGGGGAAAGCGGTTCGGGCACGGTCTTGCGGATGAGCAAAAACAGGGATTCGAAGAACACGGCGGCCAGGACCAGAAGATTGCCGAGCACGGGGTGCGTGGCGCCCCCGCCCCCGGCATGCGGGAAGCGGGCCAGATTGATGACCAGCACGCCCGCCATGGACAGGAGGATGCCGGAGAGCACATGGCGCGACGGGCGGTCCTTGAGAAAAAGCCAGGCGAGGAGTCCCATGCAGGCCGGAGTGGTGGAGGTGATGACGCCCGCCGAGGCCGGTCCGGTCCGGGCCAGGCCATAGAGCAAAAAGACCGTGAACAAAAACGAGCCGCACAGGGACTGGACGGCCAGCTTGAGCCAGGTCCGGCGGCAAAGGCGCGGCAGGCCGCCCTCCCGCCGCGCGAGCAGGGGCAGGAGGATGGCGAGGGCCAGGACGAAACGCAGGGCCGAGGCCAGGAATACCGGCAGATCCTCCACCATGATCTTGCCGGCCACCACGGAACTGCCGACCAGGATCATGGCCAGGGAAAGATTGAGACAAGCGATGTATTGTTCGGGCATGGCCGGACCATGCCCCGAACGGGCCTAGGAGTTTTGAAGCATCTTGCGGTAGTTGGCGGGCGTGACCCCGGTCTGGCGCTTGAACAGCCGGGTCAGGTGCGCCTGGTCCGCGAATCCGCAGTCCATGGCGATGTCCGCCACGCGGCCTTCCCCGGCCAGGCGGCGACGGGCGCGCTCCACCCGGGTCTGGGTCAGAAAGGCGTGGGGCGTGACGCCGAGCTGCCGCTCGAAAACGCGGACCAGGTGGAAGGGAGACAGCCCGGCCTCGCGGGCCAGCTCCGACAGGGGCAGGTCCTCGGCGAAGCGGTCCTCGATGATCTCGCGGGCCCGGTTCACGGCCCGGTGCTCCCGCCCGGCCCGGGGCGCGCCCCGGCGGTCGTCCGCGTGCCGCGCTATCCAGGCCGTGAGCAGCCCGAGCAGGCGGGTCTTCTTCTCCATGAGCGAGGTCTCCGGTCGTTCCAGACGCCGGTGGGTACGGTCGATACACGCGGCCAGGGCCGGATCATCGAGCACGCCCGCCCGGAAATGGGGGAGCTCCGGCCGGCGTACGAGTTCGCGCGCGGCGGCCATGAGCGCGTCCGGGGAAAGGTAGAACATGCGGTAGGTCCAGCCCGCTTCCCCGGCACCGTGGCCGTCATGCGGCTCGCCCGGCACCACCAGGTTGACCTGGCCCCGCGCGGCCACCACGGATTCGCCGCGATAGCGGAAGCGCATGGCCCCGTCTTCGATGCAGCCCACGGCGAACCCTTCGTGAAAATGCCGGGAGAAGCGCTGGGTCACAAACCGCGCGCGCAGCAACTCCACCCCGCCCCAGAAGGGCAAGGCTGAAACGTACGCGGTTTCCTTGGACGGTGAACGGGTCATGGCTCGATCATCGCCCAGCCCGGAAAGAAAGGCAAATGGCCGAATGGAGGACAGCGGCTTTCTTCCAAGGCGTTGACCTTCGAGGATATTCCCGGCTAGGACGGAGGAAACCGGGAGAGCCGATGAAGTTCACGCAAAAGGACCTGGACGAGGCGGTGCGGGCGGGCGTCATCGCGCGGGAGACGCGCGACGCCCTGGTGGCCTTTCTCGAGGACGGGCACGAGGGCGCTCCGGCCTTCACCATGACCAACGTGCTCTACTACCTCGGCGGGCTCATCGTCATCGGGGCCATGACCATCTTCGTCACCGACGCCTGGGGGCGGCTCGGCGGGCCGGGGCATCTGCTCATAGGCGCGGGCTACGGGCTGGCCTTCCTGTTCATGGGCAATTGGCTGTGGCAGGGCAGGGGGCAGCGCGTGCCCGGCGGCATCCTGGTCACGGCCGCGGTCTGCATGACCCCGCTGACCGTTTACGGCATGCAGGAGATGTATGGCGGCTGGATGTGGGGCGACCCCGGCATGTACTTGGATTTCTTCCACTGGATCAGACGCGGCTGGTTCTTCATGGAGGTCGGCACGGTCGTGGCGGGCCTGCTGGCCCTGCGCCGGTTCCGGTTTCCGTTCATCACCCTGCCCATCGCGTTCTGCCTGTGGTTTATGTCCATGGACCTGACGGCCGTGCTCTACGGCCCGGACTTTTCCTGGGACCAGCGCAAGATCGTCTCCCTGTGGTTCGGGCTGGCCATGCTCGTGACCGGCTATCTGGTCGACCGCCGCACCCGGCAGGACTTCGCCTTCTGGTTGTACCTGTTCGGCATGCTGGCCTTCTGGGGCGGGCTGACGAGCCTGGACAGCGACTCGGAGCTGGGCAAGTTCGCCTACTGCGGCGTCAACCTGCTGCTCATGGGCGTCTCCGTGGTTTTGCAGCGGCGGGTGTTCATCGTCTTCGGGGCCCTGGGCGTGTCCATCTACCTCGGGCACCTCGCGGCGGACGTGTTCGACGACACCCTGTCCTTTTCCTTCGCCCTGAGCGGGCTGGGGTTGCTCGTCATCCTGGCCGGGCTTCAGTACCACAAGCATCGGGAGGCCATCGAGGAGAAAACCCTGCGCCTGCTCCCGGCAGCCATCCGGCGAACGCTCCCCCGCTATCGTTAAAGACCGGCTCCGGCCCGCGTTCCCCGGCCGGGAAGGCTCCCCCATCTCCACTTGGATTGCCCGGGGTTTCGTGCTAGAGGCTTCGCCACGAGGTTTGTTTAAGGAGAATACCCTACAATGAGAGCGAAGACACATTTGGAAGCGGCGTTGAAGCAGGCGCTGGACGGACTGGGCCTGCCGTGGCCGGACAAGGCGGTCATCGAACCGCCCAAGGACAGCGCCTTTGGCGATATGTCGGCAAACGTGGCCATGCTGCTGGCCAAAGAGGCCAAAAAGGCCCCACGCGCAGTGGCCGAGGACATCAAGGCGGCGCTCGCGGACGACCCGCTCATCGAGAAAATCGAGATCGCCGGTCCGGGCTTTTTGAATTTCACCTTTGCCCCGGTCTTCTGGCAGAAAACCGTGGGCGTGATCCTCAATCAGGGCGCAGCCTACGGCTCCTCAACCTTGGGCAACGGCACCAAGGTGCAGGTGGAGTACGTCTCCGCCAACCCCACCGGGCCGCTGCACATCGGGCACGGGCGCGGCGCGGCCCTCGGCGACGCCCTGACCCGCATCCTGGAGAAGGCCGGATATGACGTGGAGGCCGAGTACTACATCAACGACGCGGGCCGCCAGATGCGCATCCTGGGCGGGTCCATCCTCTACCGCGCCCGGCAGGACGCCGGACTCGACCCGGCCGAGCCCGAGGACTACTACAAGGGCGCATACATCTCCGACATCGCCCGCGACCTGACGGGCCTGCGCCCCGACCTTCTGGAACTCCCCGAGGAAGAGGCCGTCGAAGTCTGCAAGGAGTACGGCAAGGACGTCATCCTGCAAGGCATCAAGGATGACCTGGCCGCCTTCCATGTGCGCCACGACGTATGGTTCTCGGAGAAATCCCTGGTGGACGACGGCAAGGTGGACGAGACCTTCGCCGACCTGACCGCCTCGGGCATGGGCTATGCCGCGGACGGCGCGTTCTGGTTCAAGTCCACGGAGCTGGGCGACGACAAGGACCGCGTGCTGCGCAAGTCCAACGGGGACACCACCTATTTCGCGTCCGACATCGCCTACCACGACAACAAGTTCAAGCGCGGCTTCGATCTGGTCATCGACATCTGGGGCGCCGACCATCACGGCTACGTGCCGCGCATGATGGCCGCCTGTGAGGCGCTGGGCAAGCCGGGCGGCCTGTCCGTCATCCTGGTCAACCTGGTCAACCTGCTGCGCGACGGCCAGCCCATCGCCATGTCCACCCGCGCGGGCCAGTTCGAGACCCTCAAGGACGTGGTGGACGAGGTCGGCTCCGACGCGGCCCGGTTCATGTTCCTCTCGCGCAAATCCGACTCCAAGCTCGATTTCGACCTGGAGCTGGTCAAGCAGAAGTCCATGGACAACCCGGTCTACTACGTGCAATACGCCCATGCGCGCATCTGCTCGCTGGACAAAAAGGCCAAGGAAGCGGGCATCCATGCCGCGGCCGTAAGCCCGGCCTCCCTGGCCCTGCTCGATACCGAGTGGGACATGGAGACGCTCAAGCTCCTGGACCAGTACCCGGACTACGTGGAAGCCGCCGCGCGGACCCAGAGCCCGCACCTGATCTCCATGTATTTGCAAGAGCTTGCCTCGACGCTCCACAGGTACTATACCAATTGTCACGTACTCAGCGCCGAACCCGAAGTGGCTTCGGCCCGGCTCATGCTCCTCGACAGTGTGGCCGGGGTGGTCAAAAACGGCCTCGGCCTGCTGGGCGTCAACGCCCCGGAATCCATGTAGGGGCGGGCGAACCTCCAAGGACGGAATATGGCGGAAAATCTGGAACCGAAATACAAGGTCAAGGTGCCCAAGCTCAACGCGGCCAAGCGGAAGTACGAGATATCCCTGTCCCTGCCCGGCATGATCAGCATCACCGGGGTGGGCGTCCTGGCCCTGACCTTCTTCTTCGTCATGGGCATCCTCATCGGACGCGGCTACCGGCCCGAGGCCGACGTCCCGCCGCTCCAGGAGATCATGCCCGGCAGCGAACACGGCCAGATGGTCGGGGAGGCTTCGCCACCCAAGGTCCTGACCCTTGAGGAACTGGACTACCAGGACCGACTGAAGGCTTCGCCCCAACAGATGCTCGACACCCCGGTGGCCGCGCCCAAGCCCGCGCCCAAACCCGAACCGAAGCCCGAACCCGCACCGAAACCGGCCAAGCCGGAGGCCGCGCCCGTCAAGACCGAGACCGCCGCGCCCGCCCCGGACCAGCCCGGCGAAGCCGTCTTCGATTACGTCTACCAGGTGGCCTCGTTCCGCAAGGTGGACATGGCCCGGTCGCTGAGCGACAAACTGGCCGCCGCCGGGTTGCAGGCCAAGATCGAGTCCGGCGAGGCCAAGGGCTCCACATGGCATCGCGTCCAGGTCCTGCATCACGGAACGCCGACATCCACCACCCAGATGAAGGCGGTCTTGTCCAGGTTCGGCATCAGCAAGCCATTGCTCAAGAAAAAGACCGCTGCCCGGTAACGGGCGGACAGGACATTTCAAAGGGCTGCACGGCAATTCGGGCAGCCCTTTTTTTTGCGGACCACACCTCGGGAGGGAACATGACGACGGTGAACACATCCTCCGGCCCCCGACAGGGGACCATCCTGTTCGTGCACGGCGCTCTGGCCGACGAGCGCATGTGGCGCGAGCACATCGAACAGCTCAAGAGCGAATTCGCGGCCACGGCCGTGCCCCTGCGCCATTTCGGCGTGAACGGCGCGGCGGACCGGGGCGAATTCGGCCTGAATACCCACGCGGACGATCTCGCGGCCGAGGCGGTCCGGCTGGCCGTCCACGGCCCGGTGCACATGGTCGCCTGGTCCTATGGCGCGGATGCGGCCCTCAACGCCGTGGTCCGCCACCCCGGCAGGATCGCCAGCCTGCTGGTCTACGAGCCGGGTTATCCTGGCTGCCTGAACGAGGAGGAGATGCACGTCTTCGGCCGCGACGCCGGGGCCATGTTCGGCCAGGTGTTTGATCTGGATGCGGCCGGACAGACCAGACAGGCCGTGGAGGCCCTCGTGGACAAGTCCGCCAACAGGGTGGGCTACTTCGCGGCCCAGCCCGAAACGACGCGCGGCCAACAGCTCGAAAACGGCCACACCCTGCATCGCCAACTGCATCAGCAGGAGACCCCGAACCTGGGCGTGAAGGCGCTCTCCGCGATCGACATCCCGCTTACCGTGGCCTGGGGCGAGGATTCCCGGCTGTTATTCCAGGCCGTGTCCGTGGGCGTAGCCCGCGCCGTGCCCCCGGCCCGCATCAAATCCGTGGCCCGGGCCAACCACATGCTTCCCGTCGAAGACCCGCGCAGGTTCGTGGGCCTCGTGCGCGATCACCTCGGGGCCCGACCCCGATCCAAGGAGTCCGAACATGCTTGATCCCACCACCCGACACCCCATGATCCTGCCGGACGGCACAGTCGTGAAGACCGTGGTCAACCTGAACCAGGTCATCGACCATCCGCGCATGGAAATCGGCGACTTCAGCTACTACTCCAACTTCAATCCGGTGGAGGACTACGCGGCCGCCATCGCCCCGTATCTCTTCCCTCTCAGCCCGGAGAAACTGATCATCGGCAAATTCGTCCAGATGGCCCACGGCGCGATCTTCGTGACCAGTTCGGCCAACCACGCCATGAACGGGTTCTCCACCTACCCCTTTTGGAACTTCACCATGACCCCGGAGACCGGCTTCGATGCCGTCAAGGCCCTGTTCAACATGCCCGGACGCAAGGGCGACACGGTCATCGGCAACGATGTGTGGCTCGGCATGGAGGCCGTGGTCATGCCCGGCGTGACCGTGGGCGACGGCGCGATCATCGGCGCGCGCTCCGTGGTCACGCGGGACGTGCCCCCCTACACCGTGGTCGCGGGAAACCCCGCCCGGGAGGTCCGCTCGCGGTTCGACCGGAAGACCGTGGACCGGCTGCTCGCCATCCGCTGGTGGGACTGGCCGCTGGACCGGATCAAGGCCAACCTCGACGCCATTACGGGCGCGGACCTGGACGCCCTGGAGGGCTGACCCCACCGCCCGGACAATGCCCCTTTTGCGCGGGAAAACGCGCAGGAAAACATCGCGCGGAAGACGCGAAAAAAGGCCGCCGGAATCGCTCCGGCGGCCTTTCGTTTGTGATCGGTTGTCCTTAAGCGGACTGAACCTGGTGCTGCTTGTTGAACAGGTGCTTGGCCAGATAGATGAACGGGGTATCCAGGGCGGCCACCACCACCTTGATGATGTAGGTGGACAGCAGGATTTCCATGAACACGTCCGCCGGAAACACGCCCCAGAAGGCGACGATGCAAAAGATCGCCGAGTCAAGCAGTTGGCTGATCATGGTCGAGGCGTTGTTGCGCAGCCACAGGTGCTTTTCGCCCGTGCGCTCGCGGATGGCGTGGAAGGCCCAGACGTCGTGCAGTTGGGAAACCAGGTACGCGGCCATGGAGGCCAGAGCCACGCGAGGCAGGAACCCGAACAGGGCCTCCAGGTGCGGCTGGGCGAAGTCGGACGCGGCGGGCTGGAAATAGAGCGCGATCTGCATGTAGCCGACCATCATCACCAGGGTCACGAACCCCAGGAGCACGCCCTTGCGCGCCTCCTTCTTGCCGTAGAATTCACTCAGAAGATCCGTGGACAGAAACACGCTGGCATACAAGACGTTGCCCAGCGTCGTGGTCAGCCCGAACAGTTCCACGGTCTTCAACACCTGGATGTTGCACAGCAACAGGTTGAAGACCATCAGGCCGAACAGCCCCACCTTGCCAAACAGCCGGTACACCACCAGAACCATGCACAGGTCCATCAATGCAAACAGTATCCATAACAGCTCGTTCATGTGGGGTGACTTGCCCCCATTTCGGCCCGAGGTCAAGCCCGGACTGGGTAAGGGGACGCGTCCGCCGACTCCTTCGGGAAAGGGCGGAAGGCCGGTCCGGGAAGAGGATGGTCGCCTGCGGCCTGGATTCCGGGGGCAGCGACCGAAACCTCCAGGCCACGGCCGGGCCATTGCCGAGGGGCCAGGCACTCGTCGCTTTACCTTTTTTCCAGGTACTTGCCTCAAAAATCATCGTTGACTGTTCAGAAGGCTCCCCCTGCCGGTTTCATAAAACCTCGGATGCGCGATGGCCGAGGGGAATGCGGATCGACAACGGTTATCGCCTTCTTTCCCCAACACCCCGCGCCCCCCTAAGGTCCTTGCTTCAAGTATATCTCTTCCTCTCCACAGCCTCGGACAGCGCCGCCCGCCGCCGAAAAACAGGCGCCCTTTCCATGTCCGCCCTTGACGGCGTTTAAAAGTGAATATATCGTTCATTTATCAAAAGCGAACACACCATTCATTTTTAAGCAAAAGGAAGCAAGGGTCATGGCGCAGGTCCTCAAGGAGAACGTCCGCCGCAGCATTGCGGCCGCCGCAGAGTCGCGGTTCGCCGAACAAGGGTTCGAAAGCGCAACCATAGAGGCCATCGCCCGGGACGCGGGCGTGGCCGCAGGCACGGTGTACAAGTATTTCCCCAGCAAGCAGGCGCTGTTCCGCTCGATCGTCACGGACGAATTCGTGGCCGAGCTGTCGCGCTTGACCCGGGAGCGTATCGCCGAATTCGCCCGGCCCTCGGGTCTTGAGCCGGGGCAGGACGCCATGTCCGGTCCATCCGGCGACCTGCTTGGTTTCCTGGCCCGGAACCGGCTCAAGGCCGTCATCCTGCTGGGCTGGGGGCAGGACACGGAATACGCGGACTTCGCCCCGGACTATCTCCGGGACATGGAAGCCCAGACTCTGGCCCAGGCGGCCGAGCAGTTCCCCCGGCTCGAACAAACCCGGACATTCCGCTTCATGGTCCGGCGCATCCTGGAGGAATCGGTCCGGGGGACCGTGGCCATCCTCTCGGAATTCGCGGACGAAGCCGACATCCGCAGGTCGTTCGCCGCGGCCATGCGCTGCCGGATCGCAAGCATCAACGCCCTGGTGGCCTGGGCGATGGAGGGCGAATAGCCATGCACGCGTTCGACATCCTGGCCGAGGCCAAAATGCGTCAGTGGGAAAAGGAAAAGAAGGAAGGCGTGGCCAAACCGGCCAGAAGCGGACCGAGCCTTTCGCTGGAGTCCGGCGACTCTCTGGAGAAACAACTCTTCGCCGACATAAGGCGGCTCATCCGGCGCTCCCGCCTGGAGACCCCGCAGGCCAGCCGGGCGACGCTGAAAGAGGCGGAGCGAGTGCAGGTGCAACTGTCGGCCCGGCTGGAAAAGGCCGGAGCCTACCATCTTAGCCGACACGTGGCCGACAGGATCAGGGCCTTGCGGGAAGGGGCCGACGAATAGGCCGCGTTCCCCATGCGGTTAGGGACGTTCCACACGGCCGGCTTCGTAGCGCTCGCGGTGAAGGTTCCTGTACTTTGCCCGGGCGGTGGTGCAAACCTTGCCGTCGCCGTCGCCGTCGCAGTGAAAAGTCAGCTTCGGTCCGGACGGGTTGCCCGGACGCCAAAAGACAGGTGCCAGCCGGAAAGAGCTTGGCGGTCTTGCTCATTGCCGCTCCATAGTTCGCCCCTCATAGACCGCCCCGCCCCGACGTAGAAGGCCCCCGCACCGAGCGGGGGCCTTCTGTTCGTCGCCGTGCGAAGTTGTCGAAAACGGTGTGGATGCGCCGCTCCCGGGAGCCGACGCTAGCCGATCAACTCCTTGTTGCCTTCCACCAGATCGGTGACCACGCCCGGATCGGCCAAGGTGGAGGTGTCGCCGAAGTCCGTGGAGTGTTCGACGATCTTGCGCAGCACGCGGCGCATGATCTTGCCCGAACGGGTCTTGGGCAGCCCGTCCGCGAACTGAATGAACTCGGGAGTGGCGATGGGGCCGATCTCCTTGCGCACCCAGACCTTCAGTTCCTTGACCATATCGTCCGAGGGTTCGAGCCCGGATCGCAGCGTCACATAGGCGTAGATGGTCTCGCCCTTGATGTCGTGGGGCATGCCGACCACGGCGGCCTCGGACACGTCGGGATGAGCCACCAGGGCGGACTCGATCTCGGCGGTGCCCATGCGGTGGCCGGACACGTTGATGACGTCGTCCAGGCGTCCCATGATCCAGAAATAACCGTCCTCATCCACGCGCGCGCCGTCGCCCGCTTCATAGGCCCCGGGGAACCCTGCGAAATAGGTGGACTTGTAGCGTTCCGGGTTGCCCCAGACATTGCGCAGCATGCCGGGCCACGGCTTGTCCACGATCAGGTGCCCGCCCTCGTTGGGCTCGGCGCGGGAGCCGTCGCGGCGCACGATCTGGGCCGAGATTCCGGGTAACGGCAGGCTCGCGGAGCCGGGCTTGAGCGGAGTGGCGTAAGGCAGGGCCGAAATCATGATACCGCCGGTCTCGGTCTGCCACCAGGTATCCACGATGGGCAGTTTCCCGTTGCCCACGTGGTCATGGTACCACAGCCACGCCTCGGGGTTGATGGGCTCGCCCACCGAGCCGAGCAGACGCAGGGAGGAGGTGTCGTAGGTCTTGGTCCACTGTTCGCCCTCGCGCATGAGGGCGCGGATGACCGTGGGTGCGGTATAAAAGATGCTGACCTTGAACTTGTCCACGATCTGCCAGAAACGGTCGGGCCGGGGGTAGCTCGGCACACCCTCGAACATGACCGAGGTGGCGCCGAGCGCCAGGGGGCCGTACACGATGTAGGAGTGGCCGGTGATCCAGCCCACGTCGGCCGTGCACCAATACACGTCGTCGTCCTTGACGTCGAAGACGATCTGGGTCGAATGGGCCGCGTAGGCCAGGTAGCCGCCGGTGGTATGCAACACCCCCTTGGGCTTGCCCGTGGACCCGGAGGTGTAGAGGATGAACAACGGATCCTCGGACTCCATCTCCTCATAGCCGCAATCCGAGGTGATGTCCTCGGCCGTGATCTCGTCGTGCCACCAGGAGTCGCGACCCTCGACCATATTGACCTCGTTGCCGCCGCGCTTGACCACGATGCACTGCTCGACCGACGGGCAATCCTTGAGGGCCTCGTCCGCGTTGGGCTTGAGCGGGATGGTCTTGCCCGCGCGCAGGACCGCGTCCGCCGTGACCAGGACCTTGGCCTCGGCGTCGTGGATGCGCGATTGCAGGGCGATGGACGAGAAACCCGCGAAGACGATGGAGTGCGGCGCGCCCAGCCGGGTGCAGGCCAGCATGGCGATGGCCAGTTCCGGGATCATGGGCATGTACAGCGAAACCCGGTCGCCGCGCTTGACACCTTTTTTCTTGAGCACGTTGGCGAACCGGCAGACCTCGGTGTGGAGCATCTGATAGGTGTAGACCCGCACATCCTCCTCGGGCTCGCCCTGCCAGATGAGCGCGGCCTTGTTCCGGCGGCCGTCGGTCAGGTGGCGGTCCAGGCAGTTGTAGGCCACGTTGGTCCGGCCGCCCGAGAACCACTTGAACTCCGGCTTGTCGTAATCCGCTTCCAGGACGGAGTCGAAATCGGAAAACCAGTCGAGCAGTTCCTTGGCCCGTTCGCCCCAATACCCGTCCGGATCATCGAGGGCCCGCTTGTGGGCCGCCTCGTAGGCCGCCATGTCCGCGATCCATGCCTGCCCCTGCATGGCCGCGTCCGGCTGAAATATCTGTCCTTCCTTTTGCATGCTTTCGATTTTCTTTTCTTCTTCGGTCATCGAGATGCTCCTGATCTGTTCGTTTCTTCGCCTCGCCCATCCGGCGTGGACCGCAACCCATTGAAATGCCGAGTCGTGGCGGAAGACCGCCGCCGACACTTCATCCTCTAGTGAAAGCGAATGCCGATCGCTTCCATTTTTAGGTGAACGGTCACAAACAACCCGGTGAACGGTTTGGAGGCGG
This sequence comes from Desulfovibrio sp. Huiquan2017, assembly GCF_017351175.1. Classification (NCBI taxonomy): domain Bacteria; kingdom Pseudomonadati; phylum Thermodesulfobacteriota; class Desulfovibrionia; order Desulfovibrionales; family Desulfovibrionaceae; genus Desulfovibrio; species Desulfovibrio sp. Huiquan2017. The sequence goes on from NZ_JAFMPN010000004.1 coordinate 103,206, forward strand.
TGAGTGGCGCAGGTTGCGCGCCGGGAGGCGGCTTGCGGTAGCGGCGCACTCGAAGACGCTCCAAGGGAATGGGGGGCTGCGCTGCCTGAAATGGCTCCGGGAAAGAGAGTGAGACTCTCGCTCTCGCCCGCCCCTGCCGCAGGCACACAAAAAGTTTGGAAAGGGGGGCCAGGGGGGAAACTTTTAAAAAAGTTTCCCCCCTGGCCGCCGGAGGCATCCCCCTTACCCGGCCACAGCGCGGGCAAAGAAGCGACAGGTCAGGTCCTGCCACCAGACGAAGCCGAGTTCGGCGTCCACGTACCAAGCGGCGGTGAAGGCCTTGCGGTCGGCGGACCAAAGGCGGGCCTTGAGCGGATCGAAGGCGGGCTCCTGGCAGAACTCGCCGGGCTCGGTGCGGCCGGTGAAGAGCGTGGCCAACTCGGCCACGGTGGGCAGCCGCCAGTCGGTGCGGCCGGCAAAGGCGTTTTTGTTCAGGCGGGTCACATGGGCGTTGGCGCGTCCCCAGGTCAGCGGATAGCGGGAACCGTAGCGCTCCCAGACCAACCCCGTGGTCCGCTCGGCCACCGTGCCGTCGCCCCGGTCGACAAACTCGCCGTGGGCGTAGCACGCGGGCCGCCACAGCTCGTCCAGGCCGAAGGCGGCGCGCCCTTCCTTGAGTCCGGCCTTGAGCGGCACGGACCGAGGGCGCGGGCACGTTTCTGAAATTTCGGGCTCGGCCAGAAGGTCCGGGGCCGCACAGGCCGCCTCGCGCCGGGCTCGCCAACGGGCCTCCAGATCATCCAGGGCGTCCAGCATGGCCGGGCCGTCCGGGAAACGGTCCGCCGGGTCCCGGGCCAGGGCCATGGCAAAGAATTCGTCCCAGCTCCGGTCCAGGTCGGCGTGCACTTCGCGGACGGGCCGCATGCCCTTCCCGTCCGCCGGGCCCTCGGGTAACCGTCCGGTAAGCATGCGGTACAGGGTCACGCCCACGGAATAGCGGTCCGAGCGTTCGTCGGCGGCCTCCGGATCGGCCTCCTGCTCGGGCGCGGCGTAGTACGGGGAGCCCACGACCATGCCCTTGTGCCGCACGGTCGGTTCGCCGCGCAGCTTGGACAGGCCGAAGTCGATGAGCTTGACCGTGCCCGGACCGCCCAGGTCCTCGGCCAGCATGACATTGAACGGCTTGACGTCGCGATGGATGATGCCCTCGTAATGCAGCCGGTCCAGGCCGCGCAGCATACCCCGCGCCACGGCCAGCGAGGTCTCCACCCCGAGCCTCCGGGACGGGCGCTCCACTTCGTAGGACTCGCCCATAAGCGCGCCGAGGTTGCCGCAGAAATATTCCATGGTGAAATGTGGAGGCGCGGGCCTGCCGTCCGGGCCGTCGCTTCCGGCGTCCACATCGAGGATGGCGGCCACGTTGGGATGGCTGATGGAGGCCATGGCCGAGGCCTCCTTGAGGAACATCGCCCGCAGGGCGTCCTCCCCCACCAGCTCCTCCATGATCTCGGCGGGCCTGAGGACCTTGAGGGCCACGATGCGGCCGGTCACGGGCATGGCCGCCTTGTACACCGCGCCCATGCCGCCCCGGCCGAGCAGGCCGCGTATTTCATATCGTCCGATGCGCATGCGGCACGGTAGCCCAAGGGAACGGCCCGCGTCCATCCCGCGTTGCGGTCCCGGGCGCGAAACGGGGCGGGAACCGCAGTCCCCGCCCCTGAACCGGGATGGCGTCCGGGGCCGATCCCCGGACTTCCCGAACAACCTACACCCGGTTTTCGGCAAAACGCGGTTTCGAGAACGAATGACGGGAAAAAACAACCGATCGGCATAAAAAAACACCTTGACGGGGTTGGCCGGGCCCGTCCCGATCGCGCGCCGGAAAACACCCGGCCCGGCTTGCCAAGGCACCTCTTGACGTATACTTTAGACATCCTCTAGACATACAAGGCACAGAGAACCAACAGGGGGGACTACCCATGAAGAAAACCATACTGGCCCTGGCGGTGCTGACCGTCGCCCTCATCCTGAGCGGCTGCTTCCGCAAGCACATCGAATCCGCGCCGCCGGTCAAACAGCCCGCGCAAACCCAGACCGCTCCCGCCGAGCGGCCCATCATCGAGGAAACCCATGTGGTGGCAGAGGAGAAGCCTCTGGACGGCCCGGTGGAGGAAGTCTACGAGGTGGACGCCGCCAAGCAGGCCGGGAAGCAGGCCCCCGCTGTGGGCGAAACCGAACTGGCCGAGGAACCGTTGCCCGACGCGGATCAGCTCAAGCGTGAGGCCGAGGCCGCCGCGGCCCAAGGCGCGCCCCCGGCCACGGAAGCGGCCGAACGGGCCGAACAGGCCGCGCAGGCCACCCCGGCCCCTGCCGCCACTCCGGTCCCTGCCGTTGCGACGGCCCCTGCCGCCGCGGCGCAGACCGCCAAACCCCTTCCTCCGGCCAATCCCGAGGACGAAGTGGTCGGCATCGGCGATGTGGGCGAAGCGTCCGGCGCGACCGCCGCTTCGACCCTGGCCCCGGGCGGACCGTATTATGTGCAAGTGGGGGCATTCTCGGACGTGGAGAATGCAAACAGAGCCCTCGAACGTCTCATTGCGGACGGATACAAGGGCTCTGTGCTGGTCAAAACCGACGAGGGGCTGTTCCGCGTGCAGGCGGGTTCATTCCCGGACGAAGCAACGGCCGGAGCCGCCTTGGAAAAACTGAAGGCGGACTACCCCAAAGGGTTCGTGCTGAAAAAACCGTAGTCCGGTCGCGGACCGAACTTCAGGGCCGGGCATCGCTCGGCCTTTTTTTACGCCCCCGGCCTAGGGATTCAGTTCGGCGCGGAACTTGCGGGACAGCCGGAAGACGACCACCTTGCGCGGAGGCAGGGTAATGGTCTGGGTCGTCTGGGGGTTGCGGCCCTTGCGGGCGCGCTTGTCGTAAGCCTCGAACTTGCCGAAACCGGAGATCAACAGGGCATGGTCTTTTTTGATGGACCGCTTCATGATCTCCAGGATGGTCTCCACCAGGTCCTTGATCTCGGCGCGATTCTTGTCGGTGCGTTCGTAGATGTAATCCACGATTCCGGCTTTGGTGAGAGTGCTCATCGATTGCCTCCAAAAAAGGTTATCAATAACTTACTTCAGCAATCCCGCGATGGTGGCCGCGAGTTTCTGCATTTCGTCCGGGGTCTCGTAGGACGACTGGCCCCACAGTTTCAGGCCGTCGTCGGCAAACCTCGGAATGAGATGAAAATGCGCGTGGTGAACCAGTTGCCCGGCCGCCTCGAAGTTGTTCTGCATGAGGTTGAGCCCATCCGCGCCCGTGGCTTCCATGATCGCGCCGCCCACGGCGGACAGGGCCTGGAAGAGGTCGTTGCCGAGCGCGGTCGGAATGTCCATGAGCGTGGGATGATGGTCTTTGGGCAGCACCAGGGCATGGCCCGGATGCACGGGCGCGATATCCAGGAAGGCCAGGACCGTGTCCGATTCAAAGATTTTGGCGCAGGGGATTTCCCCGGCCACGATCTTGCAGAAAATACACTCGGAATCCACAATAGCCATTCGTCTTTTTCCTCCGTCGGAACTGAACCCCAAGCGTTTCAAGCGCATGGAATCCACGGTCGCGCGATGAGAGTTTTTGACCGTTACCCGCATTCATACAAGGGATATCCAGTTAAATCAAGTCTGTTCGTCCACTTTCCCGAAAAAGCCCGCGTGGCAAGGGTTGCGACGAAGTCTAGATATAATCTGAAAAATCGGACAGTTGACGGACGGGCACCAATTGAAACCGCTGTTTGCCTTATTTTGGAAACAATTTAAATGCGTTGTGCGTCCCATTGAGAGCGGGCGCCGCCCGCCGGGCAACGGAGGGCTCCCCGGGGGGCCCGGGCCGCCGAAACGGCGGACGTTGCGCACGCTTGACGCGGACTTCCGCCGCACGGTATCCCGGAGCCACCGAAAATCGACACCACCGCGCGGGCCGGAGACCGTCCCGCGCATTCCCAAGGAGATATCCATGACCAAGACCGGCATTCTCTTCCCCGGACAGGGGTCCCAGGAACAGGGCATGGGCCGCGACGCTGCCGAAGCCAGTCCCGCCGCCCTGGACCTCTGGAAACTCGCCGAACGCGAGTCCGGCCTGGCCCTGCGTGAAATATACTGGGACGGCGACCCGGCAGACATGGCCGACACCCGCGCCCTGCAACCCGCCCTGACCGTGGTCAACCTGACCCTGTGGCTGGCCGTGAAGGACAAGCTCTCCCCCGCAGCCGCGGCCGGGCATTCCCTGGGCGAATTCGCCGCCCTGGGCGCGGCCGGAATCCTTGACGTGGAGGACTGCATCCGGGCCGTGACTCTGCGCGGGCGGCTCATGGCCGACTGCGGCGGCGAAGGCCACGGCATGGCCGCCGTGGTCAAGCTCCCCCAGGACCAGGTCGAGGCCATTGTGGCCCAGGCCGTGCAACAGTCCGGCAAGGAACTGCGTATCGCCAATTACAACACCCCGGCCCAATTCGTCGTCTCCGGCGAGGCCGAGGCGCTGGACGCGGCCGAGACGCTGGTCAAGGAGGCCAAGGGACGGGCCATCCGCCTGGCCGTGTCCGGGGCGTTCCACTCCCCGCTCATGCGGGAGGCCGCCGACGAGTTTTCCGCCTTCCTCGAAACCCTTTCCTGGAAGGCTCCGGCCTTTCCGGTCTTCCACAACGCCACGGCCCTGCCCGAGCCCGAACCTGCGGCCGTCATGGATGTGATGCGGCGCCAGATGACCTCCTCGGTCCTGTGGGTCCAGACCATGCAGGCCCTGTGGGCCGTCGGCGTGCGCAAATTCGTGGAAATCGGCCCCAAGGGCGTGCTTTTCAAGATGCTCAAGGCCAACCTCGGCTCCGAGGAGGAACCGTGGACCGGCCTGAACGTGGGCGGCCTCGCCCAGGCCGAGGAACTTTAGGACCGTGCCCCGCGCCTACGGCATCATCGGCTGGCCCCTCGGGCACACCCTGTCCCCGGCCCTGCACAATTGGGGATTCGGGGGACTGGGGCTGGACGCGCGCTACGAGGCCTGGCCGCTCAAGCCCGACGGCCTGCCTGCGTTCATGGAGCGCGTGCGCACCGAGCCCATCCACGGCCTGTCCGTGACCATCCCGCACAAGCGGGCGGTCATGGCCCACCTGGACACGATCTCGGACCGGGCCCGAGCCATCGGCGCGGTCAATACCGTATATTGGGACGGCGACCGGCTGTGCGGCGAGAACACCGACGTCATCGGCGTGATCGCCCCCCTGCGCGGGGTGGATCCCCTGCCGCGCTCGGCCGTGGTCCTCGGCGCGGGCGGCGCGGCGCGGGCAGCCGTGGCCGGATTCCTGGAACTCGGTATCCCCCGCGTGGCCGTGGCCAACCGCACCCGGGCCAAGGCCGAAGCCCTGGCCGCCGACTTCGGCGTGGAGTGCTTGGACTGGGACACGCGTACGGATTTTCCGTGGGAACTGGTCTGCAACGCCACGCCGCTCGGCATGTCCGGCGACCTGGCCGGAGAGACCCCGTGGAACGCGGACCGCTTCGCCGAAGGCGCAGTGGCCTACGACATCGTATACAATCCGCTTGAAACCCGCTTCCTGGCCGAAGCCGGGGCCGCCGGGTGCCGCACCGTTTCCGGCCTGGAAATGTTCCTGCACCAGGGGCTGGCCCAATTCCGGCTGTGGACCGGACGGGAAATGGACGAGGCCGGGGCGCGACGACTGCTTCTCACGGCCCTGACAACGCAAAAAAACGAAAAAGGATGATTGTCATGACACGCATACGCTTCTGGTTCGCACCGCTTTTCCTGACCTGTTCCCTGATCCTGGCCCTGTCCGCCCGGCCTGCCCAGGCCGGGCCCAACCCGGTAGTGATCATGGAGACCTCCATGGGCCGGATCATGATCATGCTCTATCCCGAGGACGCGCCCAAGACCGTGGAGAACTTCCTGAAATACGTGGATGCCGGTTTCTACAACGAGACGGTCTTCCATCGGGTTGTCCGGGCCAAGGACAGCCAGGGCATGAACGTGGTCCAGGGCGGCGGCTACACCTTCCCGGTCCAGTACAAGCGCCCGCTCTTCCCGCCCATCGTCAACGAATCGGCCTCCGGCCTGCAGAACGTCAAGGGCACCGTGGCCATGGCCCGGGCCGACTCGCCGGATTCCGCCACCTGTGAATTCTTCTTCAACGTCACGGACAACCCGTCCCTGAACTTCAGCCAGTCCGCCTCGCAAATCGGCGCGGGTTCCTACACGCAGAGCGTCAGCGCCGGATATTGCGCTTTCGGCAAGGTAATCCGGGGCATGGACGTGGTCGAAAAGATCAGCCAGGTCAAGACCGCCAGGGCGAACCGCATGGAAGACGTCCCGGTCACCCCGGTGTTCATCAAGAAGGCCTACCGCGCCCGCTAAAAGGGAACAGCGCTACAGATTGCAGAAATCGTCGGCGCACTCGAGAAAGAGATCCCACAGGGACCGCAGCTCGACCACCACGTTGGCCGCGACCGTGTCCAGGATCTGGGACGTGATGCCCAACTGCTCGACCACCCGGGACGAGACCTCGTAGTTGAGGCCGTCCGCACCGAGGCCCAGGCCGATCATTTTGGCCAGGACGTTGCCCACATGGACCAGGTCCAGGACCGCGTCCCGGCCGTCGTATCCGTCCGGCCGCAGGTGATGGCGGACCACCCGGGTCAGAGGCTCGGGCAGCCCCCAGCGTTCGAGCACGATGGAACCCAGCTCGGCGTGGGTGATGCCGAGGACCGCTTCCTCGGCCCCGTCGAAGGCCATGCCCTCGTCAAAGACCAGGCGCAGGATCTCGCGCAGGTCCACCTGCACGTAGGCGCCGAGCAGGAGTTTCCCGATGCCGGACAGCAGCCCGGCGGTGTAGACGTACCCGGGCACGTCCACCATGAGGATCCGGGCCAACTCCCGCGAGGCTATGGCCACAGTGGTGGAATGTTGCAAAAATTGGCTCGGGGCCTGATCGTAGCCCGCGATGACATGGACATAGTACGGGGCCACGCCCGTGGAGATGAAGAAACGCAGGACCTCGGACGACTGAAGGGCATTGAGGGCACTCCGCACGGTCAGCATCGGCCCGTCCGTCAGGCTCGAGGCGTTGACCACCTTGAGCAGGTTGGCGGTCAGGCCGGGGTCGTATTCGATGATCCGGGCCAGGCGGGCGAAATCCATTTCTGCGCCATCCAACAAGGACGCTGCCTTGTGAACGCAGGTCGGCATGGCCACGACTTTTTCGCAGGCCGCCAGGATTTCGTCTCGTCGGCTCATAGGTCGCTCTCCTTTCCCAATGACCGTACTACCACACGACCGGTATCCAGGTACAGGAAGAGTGTGCGCGGGATGGTTCCGCCCACGTCCTTGGCCTCCAGCCGACGATTATTGTGATCCAGAAGCTTCATGAGCGCTTTGAAATTGCGGACCCCCGTGTCGAAGATGCGGTCCTTGCGCATGTTTGCCCCACCCGCCGCCTTGAAGACCAGCCGGCTCTTGTCCGCTCCGAGATCCACCAGCCGGCGCACGGTCATGGCCACTCCGGTGTTGACGAACATGAACGGATTGGCGCGCGCCTTTTCCCGGGCCGCGACGGCCGAGGGCAGAAGACAGTGGACCATGCCGCCTATACGCGCTTTGGGATCATAGACCGTGACCCCGAGACAAGAGCCCAGAGAATACGTGACGATGACGTCTCCGGGATTGGTGGACAGCTTCATGTCCGAGATGCCGACGACCAGCGTTTTGCTCATGGTCAGGCCTCTTATATTGAGGAGACCGCAGAGTAAAGCATATCCTGTCCTCTTGTTTCCGGGCGTTTTTTCCGCCACAATCCGGGCATGATCGATACGACGCCCCTGGCCGTCCTGGCCGACATCCACGGCAATGCGGCCGCGCTGAAGGCCGTCCTGGCTCACGCCCGGGCACACGGTCTGATCCGATTCGTCAATCTCGGCGACACGTTCTATGGCCCGCTGGACCCGGCCGGGACCTGGGCCGAACTCGAAAAAACGCCCATGCCCGCCGTGCTCGGCAACCAGGACCGCATCCTTCTGGAGGATGCCCCCTCGCCCGCCTCGGCCGCCGTGCGCGAAGCCCTGGGGCCAGCGGCCCTCGACTGGCTCCGCACCCTGCCCAAAACCCTGCGCCTCGAGCCGGATATCCTGCTCTGCCACGGCACCCCCGGCAACGACGCGGCCTACCTGCTGGAGGACGTGTCCACGGGCCTGCCCGCCCCGCGGGACCCGGACGCGATCCTGGCCGACCTCCAGCCCTGGGCCGAAGGATGCTCTCTGGTTCTGGCCGGACACAGCCACCACGCCGGGCTGGCCCGTGTCAACGGCGTCACCCTGGTCAATCCGGGCAGTGTGGGATTGCCCGCCTACGAAGACGACGATCCGCCCCACGTCATGGCCTGCGGCTCGCCCCGGGCGGCCTACGCCGTGCTCTCCCGCACCGACGAGGGCTGGGACGCCCGGTTCGTCGAAGTGGACTACGACTGGAGGTCCGCAGCCGGGCTGGCCCGGCTGAACGGGCGCGAGGATTGGGCGCGCTGGCTGTCCACGGGCCTGCCCTAGGCCGCTTCCGAGACCCAAACGAGTCCTATCCGAAGACCTTTCCCCTTTTTCTCTGGACTTTTTTTAGAATATTCTGAAAAATACGGGCTTAATGAACCTGCCGGACATGCGCCTGCGGGAAGGCGATGCCGGGCGGGCCAGACCCGAGCCACGGTCCCATATGTCATGAAGCCGTTTCACGCCGCGAACATACGCCCGCTGACTGCCCTGGTGCTTTGCACCCTGGTGGCTCTTGTTCTGTGGGCTTCCCCCGCACGCGCCGTTTCCGCCAAATCCTACTTCACCGTGGGACACTCCGAATTTCACGCCCTGGTCAAGAACGCACGCAAGGCCAAATACCGTTCCAACTGGCAGAAGGTGGAGAAGACCTTTTCCAACTGCCTCAAAGCCGCGCCCAACGGCCCTTACGCGCCCAAGGCCCTGTATTACATAGGGCGGGTCTACGAGGAACTGGGCGCGCGCAGCGGGCTCAAATCCGACTTCCGCCGGGCCGTGGACTACTACGGCCGGGTCCTGAGCCGATATCCCCGCCACGGCTGGGCCGACGATTGTCTCTTCCGGCGGGCCGATGTCTACGCCAAGCGGCTCAAGGAAACCACCGCCGCCCGGCTGGATCTGGCCTCCATCATCGTGGACTATCCGCGCTCGGACATGCGCGACAAGGCCGAGGTCGCCCTGAAGCAACTGGGCAAGTACCAGTGGGCGATCGACAAGGTCTCGGGCAGGGCAGGCTCGGCTAAGCAGGCCGACAAGACTCCGGTCAGGCAACAACCCACGTCCTCGGCGCACAAGGATCCTTCCGGGCTGGCCCATCTCGACGTGGTCCGGTTCACTTCCAGCGATGAATACACCCGCGTGGTCCTGGAACTCGACGCCCAAGTCAAATACCGTTACCAGATGCTCGGCCCCAATCCGGCCGTGAACCGCCCGCACCGGCTGTACATAGATCTCCAGGACTCCCGGTTGGGCCACGATGTGACCGCCGCGACCACCGTGTCTGACGGCATCCTGCGCTCCATCCGTACCGGCCAGTACTCCAAGGACACCACCCGCGTGGTCCTCGATTTCCTGAACATGCAGGACTACAAGATATTTCCCCTGCAAAACCCCTACCGCATCGTCATCGACGTGTACTCGCCCGACGGCAAGTCGCCCGCTCCGGCCGTGGCCAAGGCCGCCCCCGCGCACAAGACTCCGGCCAATTCCGACTACCGCCCGCCCAAGGGCAGCAAGCAGATGGCCGGAAGCCTACTCGAACAGCTCGGGCTGACCGTGCGGACGATCATGATCGACGCCGGACACGGCGGCAAGGACCCGGGGGCCATGGCCAACGGGCTGCGCGAAAAGGACATCAACCTCCGATTCGCCAAGCTCCTGGGCGGCAAGCTCAAGCGCAAGGGGTTCCAGATCATTTACACCCGGGACACGGACGTATTCATTCCGCTGGAGAAACGCACGGCCATGGCCAACGCCCAGAAGGCGGACCTGTTCCTGTCCATCCACTGCAACGCCAACCACAGCAGCAAGGTACACGGGCTGGAGACCTACAGCCTGAACCTGGCCAAGACCGACGCGGCCGTGCGCATCGCGGCCCGCGAGAACGCCGTGGACCCGCGCGCCATCTCGGACCTTCAGTTCATCCTGACCGACCTGATGGTCAACTCCAAGATCAAGGAGTCCCGCGACTTGGCCAGTGACGTGCAGACCAACACCATCAAGCGGGTGCGCAAGGCCTACCCCCTGAAGAACAAGGGCACCCGCGAGGCACCCTTCTACGTGCTCATGGGCGCGAAGATGCCCTCGGTCCTGGTGGAGATCGGCTACATCACGAACAAGACCGAGGCCGCCAGGCTGCGTTCGGACAAGTACCTCGACCACCTGGCCAACGGCATCGTGGACGGCATCCTGGCGTACAAGAGCCAGATCGAACGCTACGCCATGAACTAGACGGCCTCGGGCCGCCGCATCCGTGCGCGTCCCGGAAGGGACCGAGTCTCCCGCGCCGTTCGGGCCATGCCGCGCCGCCCCTCCTTGGGGCGCCCCGACAAATGGCCGCTACCGCGCGCCACTCTTGATTTCAAGCCAGACATTCGCGCGATGCGCGGCCTCGTCCATTTCCTCTTTGGTCATGTATTCGACGATTTGATGAAGGCGCTTCTCGGCCTGGGGATGGCCCTTGGTCCCGGCAATGGCGAACCACTTGCAGGCTTCGACCACGTCCGGCGGTTGGCCCACGCCCCGGAGGAGCAGTTCGCCCAGATTCACCTGGGCCTCGGTGAACCCCTGGTCCGCAGCGCGTTCGAGCCAGAGGTAGCTCTCGGGAATGTTCTGGGGGACCAGGCTGCCGGTCAGCAGGAGAACGGCCAGGTTGAACTGGCTCCGGGCATCGCCGGACTCGGCGGCCTTGCGGGTCCAGCGCAGAAATTCCGCGGCGTTGCGCTTGACCCCGGCCCCCTGGCCGTAGGCGTAGGCCATGTAGGCCTGGGCCTGGGTCTGGCCCTTGTCGGCGGCGGCCCGAAGCAGGGCAAGCCCCTTGGCCGGGTCGCGCTCCACCCCGACGCCCGCCAGATGGAAACGCCCGAGGATGTTCATGGCGTCCGCGTCGCCCTGGTCAACGGCCCGTTGCAGCCAGCGGGCGGCCATGTCCGGGTCGTGCTTGCCGAAGTCGCCCTCGAAATACATGCGCGCCAAGGCGACCTGAGCCGCCGGGTCTCCGGACCGGGCCGCGACCTTGAGAGCATGCGCCACCTCGGGCAATGCCGAATACTGGACTCCGGCCAGAAGCAGGACTGCGAAAAACAGAAACCGGACCGTCTCCTTGATCATACACTCCCCCCTTGTTGCTCGTATACAGGACCGCCATATCCGCCCTAATACGGAACCGCGCGGGATGTCAAAAAAAGGGGGCGGGGAATCGGCGACGGGAGGAGCGGGGCCTACCAGTCGATGGGCAGCCGGACCTTTTGCCCGGCCTTGTTGGTGAAGAAGACGTGACCGTGTTCGCGGCCGAACAGGTACACGTCCCGGGTTACGGCCACGTCCTGGCGGCAATACTCGGTGATCAGGTCCAGGCGTCCTTCCTTCCACCACTTGAGGGCCATGAGCCCGTCGGCGGACTTGCCCGCGCCCAGCGTGGCCGAAGCGATGTTGTCGAGCTTGACCCGGTAGCCCAGCCGGTTGTTGACTTCCACCAAAAGATCGAGGTTGGGCAAAGAGCGGAAGGGGAACGGGTGCAGCCCGCCGAGCACGGCGTAGTCGAACTTGATGTGATTAAAGCCGATGACCAGGTCGAACTCCTTGAGGCGAGCCACCAACTCGTCCATGTCGTCCTGCTCGTAGTCGAACATGGCCTCCTCGCCCGAGTCCCACAGGCAGGCGATGGACACGCCCATGCGGTCGGCGCGGTTCCAGCCGCCCACCTCGTCGGCGGAAAAACGGGTTTCGATGTCCAGAACGCCGTATCGCTTGGGCGCGGGCCGCTTGGTGTCGATGCCGGGAAGTGTGTTCACGTCGATATCCTTGGGGATTATGGATTGGGGGTCGCCCGAGCGGATGGCCTCCAGCACGAACAGGGCGGCCCGCTTGTCGATGGGCCGGTTGCCCGAGCCGCACTTGGGCGAATGCACGCAGGACGGACAGCCCAGTTCGCACGGGCAATCCCGGATGGTCCGCAACGTGGTCTCGATGAGTTCGTCGGCACGCTCGAAGGCCTGGCGGGTCAGCCCCGCGCCGCCGGGCATGCCGTCGTAGATGAACACCGCCGGACCGTCCACCTGGGGGTGCATGGGCGTGGAGATGCCGCCCAGGTCGTTGCGGTCGGCCATGACCAGGAGTGGAAGCATGCCGATGGCCGCGTGCTCGAAGGCATGGATACCGCCCATGAAATGCAGAAATTCCTCCTCGCACCGCCGCCGGATGTCGTGGCCGATCTCAAACCAGATGGCCTCGGTCTCGAAGACCTGGGGCGGCAGGTCCAGCGGGTTGATGCCGAGCAGCTTGCCGCCGCGGACAGAGCGCTTCTCGTAGCCGGTGATCATATCCGTAACTTTGACCCGCCCGAAATAGACGCGCGTGCCGAAGCTCGCCTTCTGTCCAAGGACCTCCAGGATCTCCGTATCCTTGGAGCCGCGCGGCCGGGTATAATAGCCCACCCGCCGGGCCTCGGCATGCACCGCGTTGGTGGCCAGATCCAGGTCCCGGATCACGAAGGTCCGGCCCCGGTGCAGGTAGACGGCGCCCGGATGGGTTTCGCGGAACGCCCGGTACTGGTCTATGGTCCCGATGACGGGCGCCTTGTCTCCGGACAGGGAATTGTCCTCGATGTGCATCTGGCGGCCCGCGCCGCGCAGGTCCACGTCCCGGTGCGGTCGCTTGCGCGGAGTGACGATCTCCACAGGGTGGCCCGGCAAATCGGGTTCCACCTCAAAAAGCTGTCCGGCCTCCACCAGTTGCTCCACCCGACGGGCCACCGGCTCCTCGGCCAGAAACGACTCGCCCCGGCGCAGGGTAAGTTCGGCGGCTGCGCAGATCAGGTGGCGGTCCATGGTCACCGGATTGAACGGGTTGAGCATGGCCGACTCGGGCGGGCGGGCGAAGAAATCGTCCGGGTTGCGCATGAAATACTGGTCCAGGGCGTCCTCCTGGGCGATGAGCGCCACGGCCGAGTCCCGTCGGCTGCGCCCCACGCGGCCGCCCCGCTGCAACGTGGCCATGATCGAACCCGGGTAGCCGACCATGATGCAGACGTCCAGTCCGCCGATGTCGATGCCCAGCTCCAAGGCCGAGGTGGAGATGACCGCGAGCAGTTCGCCGTCGGCCATGCGCGCCTCGATCTCGCGCCGCTCCTCGGGCAGGAACCCGGCCCGGTAGGCGGATATCCGGCTTTTGAACTCCCCGCTTTTCTCGGCCGCCCAGAGGGAAATGAGTTCGGTCATCTTGCGCGACTGGCAATAGACGATGGTCCGCAAGCCGCGCGCCAGCGCCGCCCTGAGCAGGGTGATGGCCGCCATGGACGGGCTCGCGTCCGGATTGATGAAAATCATGTGCCGTCCGCCATGGGCGGCGCCGGACTCCAGAATGGGGTGGACGTCGAGCCCGGTCAGCATCCGGCACAGCTCGGCCGGGTTGCCGATGGTCGCCGAACAGAAGACGAAGGTAGGATTGGCCCCGTAGTAGCGGCACAGCCGCATGAGCCGACGGAAGACCATGGCCATGTGCCCGCCCATGACGCCGCGGTAGGTATGCACCTCGTCCACCACGATATGCGTCAGCCCGGACAGGAACTCGGCCCAGCCCGCATGGTGCGGGAGCATGGACAGATGGACCATCTCCGGGTTGGACAGAATCACGTTGGGCGGCGCGTTGCGGATCTTCTTGCGAAAGTGCGGCGAGGTGTCGCCGTCGTAGATGGCCGCCGTGGGCCTGCGGTCCTCATGCCCTTCCAGGGGCAAAAGCGCGGCCAGTTCGTTGAACCCCTTCAATTGGTCCTGGGCCAGAGCCTTGAGCGGAAACAGGTACAGCGCCTTGGACTCGGGATCGGCCAGGATCTGTTCCATGACCGGCAGATTGTAGGTCAGGGTCTTGCCGCTGGCCGTGGGCGTGGCCACGACCACATGCCGCCCCGCGCGGATATAGTCCACGGCCTCGGCCTGGTGGGCGTACAGCCGGTCGATGCCGAGCAGCGACAGCGCGCTTCGCAGGACGGCGGGCCACGGACGGCGCGGTTCGCCGAAACGGGCGTCCGCACCCTCGACGATGCGATGGTGGGCAATCTGATGGGCCATGCGCTCTGAATCGAGCATGGCCGAGACGTATTCGAGAACGGGGCTTTCCACGCCTGAATCCTACTGCGAGGGGCCGGGCGAGGCAAGCCGCGAAATATAATTGCCCCGTTCCGCCCGACGGTTACATACTTGCCCGGCAAACAACCGTTTCAGCCTGGAGTTCACCATGCCACCCGAAAACTGCTCTCCCGATGTTCTCGCAAGCCTGATCGAGATAGCCCGCACCGCCGAAGCCCGCGGCCAGACCACCGCCTTTCACTCCGAAAAAGTCGCCCGCGTCGCCCATGGCATAGCCAAGGCCCTGGACCGGCCCAAGAACATCCTCGCGCGACTGCTCTTGACCGGCAGGCTGCACAACATCGGCCTGGTCGGCACCCGGGACTCGATCCTGCTCAAAACCACCCGGCTCACTCCCGGAGAATTCAAACACGTCCAGGACCACACCCGGGTGGGCGCGGCCCTGCTCGCTCCCATACCCCAACTGGCCGACGTGGCCGAGGTCTGCCTGTCCCACCACGAACGGTGGGACGGCTCGGGTTATCCCGACGGCTTGGCCGGAGAGGCGATCCCGCGCCTCGCCCGGCTCATCGCCGTGGCCGACACCTACTGCGCCATGATCTCCGAACGCCCCTACCGCGACTCCCTGCCCCGGCCAGTGGCCGCCGAGATCATCACCGAGGAACGCGGAACGCGGCTTTGCCCCGAATGCGTGGACGGTTTCCTTACCTGGTTCAGGAAAACCGACGGCCGCATCGACCTGTTCTAGACGACCGAGGCGCGATCGGCGTGATGCGGCAGGGCAACCCGGCCAGGCAAGTCCCCGCCATGCGCCAAACCGCAAAAAAGGGCCGGAGGGAGCGTCGCTCCCTCCGGCCCATCTTTTCGGAAACAGGGCGGCCGACTAGATGACCTTGTTCAACGGATACTCGATGATGCCCTCGGCGCCGAACCCGACAAGCCGGGGGATCAGTTCGCGGACGATCTTCTCCTCGACCATGACTTCCACGGACAACCAGTTGGGGTCCTGAAGCTCGGCCACGGTGGGAGAATTGAGGGACGGCAAGGTGCCGTTGAGATCCTTGAGCTTATCCTTGGGCAGGTTCATCTTGAGTCCGACCATCTTGCCGGCGCGCAACGCGCCCTGGAGGAGCAGGTTGATCTCCTCGATGAGCTGGCGCTTTTCGGGGTCGGCCCAGGCGTCCTTGTTGGCGATGATCTGGGTGTTGGTCTGCATCAGTTCGGCGATGATCCGCAGGCCGTTGGCCTTGATCGTCGTGCCGGTCTCGGTGATCTCGACGATGCCGTCGCACAGTCCCTCGACCACCTTGGCCTCGGTGGTTCCCCAGGAAAAGGACACATCCACGTGGATGCCCATGGACTCGAAGTACTCCTTGGTGAAGCCCATGAGCTCGGTGGAGATCTTCTTGCCTTCCAGGTCCTCGGGCCGCTTGTACGGGGAGTCGCCGCGCACGCAGAGCACCCAGCGGGCCTTGCGGTTGGAGACCTTGGAATAGATCAGGTCGTCAACCACGACCACGTCGGACTTGTTCTCGCGGATCCAGTCCATGCCGGTCAGGCCCACGTCGAAAGTGCCGTTCTCGACGTACATGGACATTTCCTGGGCGCGGGCCAGGGAGCACTTGATGCGGTTGTCGTCGATATCCGGGAAATAGTTGCGCTCGTGCAGCTTGATCTTCCAGCCTGCCTTTTCGAACAGTTTGATGGTCGCATCCTGGAGAGAGCCCTTGGGCACGCCGAGTCGGAGAAATTGTTCACTCATTTCTTATATACCTCTTTGGGGTCGAAGACGTAGGGCGAGCATTCGCTGACCACGCCGTCCTTGAGTTCGCGGTAGAAACAGGAGCGGTAGCCCTTGTGGCAGGCCGCGCCGCCGATCTGCTCGATCAGAAGTACCAAGGTGTCGTCGTCGCAGTCAATGCGGATGGACTTCACCTTCTGCGTATGGCCCGAGGTACCGCCCTTATGCCATATCTCCTGACGGCTGCGGCTCCAGTAATGGGCCTCGCCGGTTTTGAGGGTCTTTTCCCAGGATTCTTCATTCATGTAGGCCATCATCAGGATTTCGCCGGTCTCGGCGTCCTGGGCGATGGCGGGCACAAGGCCGTTCATTTTTTCGAAATCAGGTCTGATCACTTGCGGTACCTCGTATCAGATATGTCCCCACGGCCCGGGATTGGGCCGGGGGAGGTATATAGCCAATGCCGTTCCAAAGCGCAACCCGAGGCGGTGCGGCGTCACCGGATCGTCATCCGCCGTTTCGCGCGACCAACGCCCTTCCGGCTTCAGGCGTCCCCGGCCGGGGACTTCCCGCGCCGGGTCCCCGCGGCCTCCGGCTTCGGCGAAGCACCGCACTCCCGTTCCCGCAGCCGCCGCAGTCGGAGCGGACTCAGGTTCTTGATCAGGCCGACCATGGACCGGAAGCCGAACAAGATGGAGCCGCCCAGGAAAAGGAGCGGCAGCACAGCGTTCAATCCGCCGAGGACGTCGACCTCCCCGAAGAGGGGCACGCCCAGGCTCAGGAACAGACCGAGGGCGCAGAGAACCACGAGAAGCATGTCCATGCCTGTGCGGGTGTTGCGGATGACGCAGACCACGTCGGATTGGATCACATCCTGCGCCACCTCCGCGACCACGGCGGAAACCGCGTCGGGCGAGGCCTCCGGTCGCGGAAGGGGGCCCGGTTCCTGTTCCCTGCGCATCTTGCCCGTTATCTTGGCCACATAGCCTATCTGCCACAGAACCACCGTGAGGAACAACCAATTCAGCGCGGCCGACGCCGGGGCAGCCAGCCGAACGCCCACGGCCTCGACGTGGGCGTGGACCAGCACGGGCGTGTCATAGAGGCCGTGCAGGAGTATCGGAATGAGCAGGGCCTTGGCCAACAAGCCTCGTCCGCCGCCGTCCGCAAAGGCGGCCCGGCCGACGAAATAGCCCATGATGGCCCCGTCCATGGCATGGCTCGGCACGGCCAGCACTCCCCTGGCCACGGCGAGCATGGAGTTGTCGGCGGCCATGACATAGGCCAGGTTCTCAAAGGTGGCGAACCCGACGGCCACGGTCACGCCGTAGACAATGCCGTCCATGGGTTCGTCAAAGGCGGGGAAGCGCCTGCACAGACCGTAGAGCACGGCGAATTTCAGGCACTCCTCGGGCACGGCCGCGAGCAGGAAGGCGTCCAAGGCGCCCGACAGATAGGGGTTGTCCGCCGGGAACAGGGCTTGGGCGAAGTCGAAGAGCGGGGAGAGGACGTAAAAGACCACCGGAACGAGCATCCCGAGCAGGAAGGCGACGGTGAGCGCGCCCGGCGGTTCGGGGTACTTGTCGCTGGTCAGGAACATCCACATCAGGACGACCGACGGCAGGATGGACAGGAAAAGAAGCGCGTAGTTCACAAGGCCCTCGCAACCGTCCGGCCGGCCGCGTCCATCTGGGGCCGTTCCATTGAACAGGGTGGCATCATAGAGGTCCCATAGCGGCCGGAGTCCCCACGGTCAACGTTTACCACCCGGTCTTTATCTGCTACACCTGCGCTCACCTAACCCATACAAGGAGATACGGACATGCCCGTTCGTTCCAAGGATAATTTTCTGGTTTTCGGCGCCCCCCTCATCGGCCAAGAGGAAATCGACGAAGTGGTCGATTCCATGAAATCAGGCTGGCTCGGCACGGGCCCCAAAGTGGCCCGGTTCGAGCGCGAGTTCTCCGCCTACGTGGGGGCCGCCCACGCCGCGGCCTGCAACTCCTGCACCGCCGCCCTGCACCTCTCGCTGGTGGCCCTGGGCCTTGAGCCCGGCGACGAGGTCATCACCACGCCGTTGACCTTCTGCGCTTCGGTCAACGCCATCATCCACGCCGGGGGCACGCCCGTGCTGGCCGACGTGGATCCGGTCACCCAAAACATAGACCCGGACCGCATCCGCGAGAAGATCACTCCCCGCACCAAGGCCCTCCTGCCCGTGCACTTCGCGGGCCGGTCCTGCGACATGGATCCGATCATGGCCATCGCCAACGAGCACAACCTCAAGGTGGTGGAGGACTGCGCCCACGCCATCGAGACCACCTACAAAGGCCGCCACGCAGGCACCTTCGGCGACTTCGGCTGCTTTTCCTTCTACGTGACCAAGAACGTCTGCACCGGCGAGGGCGGCATGGTCATCGCCCGCGAGGATGCGGACATCAGCGACATCAAGGTGCTCGGCCTGCACGGCATGTCCGCCGACGCCTGGAAGCGTTTTTCGGATGAGGGGTACAAGCACTACCAGGTGATCCACGCCGGATTCAAATACAACATGATGGACATCCAGGCGGCCATCGGCATCCATCAGTTGAACCGGGTGGAGGAAAATTTCAAACGGCGCTGCGAGATCTGGGACATGTACCAGGAGGCGTTCCGGACGCTGCCCGTGGGCACCCCGGCCCCGGAAGAACCCGGCACCCGCCACGCCCGGCACCTGTACACCCTGATGATCGACCCCGTGGCCTGCGGCCTGGACCGCGATCAGTTCCTGGTCCGGTTGACCAAGGAAAACATCGGCGCGGGCGTGCACTATCTGGCCGTGCCCGAGCATCCCTATTACCGGGATCGCTATGGCTGGAAACTGGAGGACACCCCCCACGCCGTGGCCCTGGGCCGCGAGACCCTGAGCCTGCCGCTGTCCGCCAAGCTGACCGATGACGACGTGGCCGACGTGATCAAGGCCGTAAACCTCTGCCTGGGGGCCTAGCACCGCACTCAAAAGGCCAAATGCCGGGCCCCCGGAGCGGTTCGTTCATCCGACGCGCCTAGTCCGTCTCCCCGTCCCTCAAAAAGGGTGTGTGGGTAACGGCGAGAAGGATGCCTTCCGGGCTGAGGAAACGTGTGACGGTCTGCCCCCAGGGCTCTTCCCGCAGGCGTATAAGAAGGTCGTACCCGTGTGCTTCCAGAATTTTTGTCGCGGATTCGATATCGGCGACATCGATCTCAAGCCACGCCTGCGGCACGGGCACGCTCTCCGGCCATTCGGGCTTGCCGAAGCAGGAGAGCGCCGCCTTATCCAGCGGCCACAACGCGAAGTGTTTCACTCCCGGGATGTCCGCCGAATACAGATAGCCCGCATACCCTTCGATCGAGGCCAGTGGCAGGCGCAGGACATCTCGAAAAAGCCCTTCGCTCTTCTCCTGGTCGGTCACAATGGGGCCGAACCCGGCGACAAACAATACATTGATGCCATCCGGCATGGTATGCGGCATATATCTCTCAGTGTTTTTTAGGGAAGTTTATTCTTTTCACGGCGCATGAACACCTTGCGCCGCCATTGAAGGCAGGCACCCTTTCCCGCTCCAATCCATGGCGGCGGCATGCGGGGGCGACCGATCGGTCCTACTCCGTCCCGGCCAGCCGGTTGCGACCGTCCGCTTTGGCCGACGTCAGGAACTGTCCGGCCCGGGCAACCATGGCCGAGGCGCTGTCCAGCCCCGTGTTGTCGGCCAATCCCATGGAGATGGTCACTTTCAGGTCGGGATGAAACTCGTCCCAGGGGTAGGCCTCCACGGCCCGGCGGATGTTTTCGCAGGCGATAGCCGCCTTGTCGCGGGTGGTATTGGTGAACAGGACGACGAACTCCTCCCCCCCATACCGGGCGACCACGTCGCTCTTGCGGGTATGCCGGGTAAACAGTTCGGCCACCTTTTCCAGGACCATGTCCCCCACCTCGCGCGAAAATTGCTCATTCAGGCCCCGGAAAAGATCCAGGTCGCCCATCACGAGGGACAAGGGCTGCTCATAGCGTTTGGCGCTCTCGAAAAACTGCCGGGCCTGCTCGTCGAAATGGCGTCGGTTGTACAATTCGGTCTGCGGGTCCAGCACGGCCAGTTCGCCCAGCTCAACCCGGCAGCGGGCCAACTCGTCGCTCATGGCGTTGTAGACCTCGGCCATCTCGGCCAGTTCGTCGTCCGTGCCCAGCTCGACGCAATGACCGCCGCCGTCCGCGGTACCGACATCCCGCACCGACTCGACCAGCCGGTGGGCCGGTCTCCCCTGCCGCCAGGCGAACGCCAGCCCCAGGAGCGCCGTCAGAACCATCGCGCATCCCGCGCCGACCGCCAACGCCATGTCGGCCGTGCCCAGGAACCGCACGTCGTCGCGCACCAGCCTCTCCTCGCCGATATGGGCCGCCAAAGCCACGACCCGCCCGTCCACGGTCACGGGCACAGCCTCGGCCAGAACCCCGCCGGGAACGATTTCTCCCGCCTTGTATGGACCGGCCGGGAACAAGAGCGCCCCCGCCTGATCCATGACCAGGAAGCGGAACGGCTGGCCCTGCCACCGCCTGGAGGCCTCCAACGGCGTCGCGAAGGTGCTGAACGGTTCGATGTGCAAAGCCCGCTCCAGGCCGCCGTGGCGGGCGGCGTAGTCCGCCAAGTCCGCACGGAAGAGTGCAAACTCCTCTTGCAGGACATATTCTTCAAAATCGCTGCGGATCAATTGTCGGGCAATGAAGACGACCGTCAGACAACTGACGAGGCCAATGAGCACATATCCCACCGTCAGTTTCGATTGCATGCGCATGTCGAGGCTCCCTGATTCAACATATCGAAAACACTATTCCAGCCATGAAATCTTGTGCCCAAAAAGGCGCACGGAGTCAATGATTACCGGCGCTCACACAAAAAAGGCCCGGCGAACCGGGCCCTTCGAAACGCGCTTTCGACGGCGGTCAACAATCATGAAAATCCTTGTTGATGTAGAAACAGAGGTCAAAGAGGTTCTGGACCATCTCATCCACCATGGCCCCGCGATCGGCACCGGGCGCTTCCACGCTCACGGTCTTATTGACGATCTTGGAAAAGAGCATGCCTATGAGCTGGTCGTCGTAGAGTGTCCAGTACTTACTGCCCGAGGGGAACTTCTTGTCGAATCCGTGATAATACATGCGGCGCGCTCCGATGGTCCTTGATTGGTTTTTCCCGTTGCCTAACTTATCGGCCGGGCCCGTCTTCCGCTTTATGCCTTCAAGCAATATTGTTCCCACATAAATTCAAACGCTTATGCCCCGCATTCGGAATGCGCGCCCCCTACCTCCGAACGATGCCACGAGAAGGCCAAGTTGCGAAATTGTTGCCCATATGTAACACTTATTGTTACAGACATGGGGTATAGCAGTCCCATCACACCGAAAGGAGTCAACAGTGTCAGCCCAGAAAATCCTGGTGGTCGAAGACCACAGAGACACGCGTGAACTGCTGAAATACAACCTCACTACCGCCGGGTTCGACGTGGCCGCCGCCGAGGACGGCCAGCTCGGCCTGAGCCTGGCCCATGCCTTCAAGCCCGACATCATCCTGCTCGACCTGATGATGCCGGGAACCGACGGCCTGGAAGTCTGCCGCCAACTCAAGGGCGATCCGGCCACGGCCCGCATCCCGGTGATCATGCTCACGGCCAAGGGCGAGGAAGTGGACAAGATCGTCGGCCTGGAGCTCGGCGCCGACGATTACGTGGTCAAACCCTTTTCCCCGCGCGAACTGGCCCTGCGCATCAAGGCGATCCTGCGTCGCTACGGCGCGCCCGAGCCCAACGCCCCCAAATTGTGGGAACGCGAGGGGCTGCGCATCGACTTCGAGGCGCATCAGATCACCATCGACGGGGAGGAGACCGCCCTTACGGCCACCGAGTTCAAACTTCTGACCGTGCTTGTGTCCGGGGCGGGCAAGGTCCAGACCCGCGACAACCTCCTGGACACGGTCTGGGACACCCATTTCGAAGGATATTCCCGCACCGTGGATACCCATGTCCGGCGGCTGCGTCAGAAGCTGGGGCCCTATGCGTCCTGGATTGAGACCATCCGTGGGGTGGGGTATCGGTTCAAGGCCTGATCCGGCCTACATTGGCAAGTAACGGCCCCGGCAAGCAGCGAAGGTTGCTTGCCGGGGTCTTTGGTTTGGTCCGCCCAACTTGAATTTTGGACAGTCGCCGAGGGGGCGGGCCCCGTGCGATGGAGAGGGAGAGAGCCAGTGAGGCGGCTGAAGCCGCACCAGCCTTTGGAGAGCCGCCGTGCGGGGCTTTGCCCCGCACTTGCTCCATGCCCTCCCGGCGGGGTCCTTTTTTTGCCGGCCCAAAAAAAGGACGAAAAAAAGGGCCCTGGAGGGGGCGCGGCCGCCCGGGGGATCGGGCGCAAGAATCCGATCCGCTTGGGGCGGCTCCCTCTGCCTAAAGATATAGCGAGACTCTCGGGTCGAAACGCTTCCTTTTACCTCGGTCCGACTCCCGCCGGAACAGGAGCCGCCGCCCCTTCGCGGTCGGCTTCTAACGCCCGATCCAGGGCTCGTTCGGCGTGGTGAAGAGGGGTGGGGGGACGCGGGGGAAGTTGCCATGACCGGGAGACCGATGAGAGCCGCTGTCGGGTGCTGGGCACCCGAGGCGCTCCAGGAGGAGGAGCCGGGGGGGGCGGGTGGAGCTTTTGTTGGGCGGGACGCGGTTATTTTTTGTAAGAGGAGTACGCAGCACCATTTTTACTGGCGATTTTTCGCTTCCGGCCATTCCCGTATTGCGGAGGCGCGGCCCAACCTTTCGCCAACAAAACGATTTTTTCTAGTTTTGGAAACGCGGACAAGTCCCCGCGCCCCACCTCTTCAAAACAGGGTTAACTACACCCACTCAATCCCCTTACGCAGAGCAACAATCGGAAGCGAACCCTAGAGCCCGTGTCCGGCGAGCTGAAGCGCAGCTTTAATCGAGTCTGCGCAGCAGACATCTATCAAACCAGCGGAAGCCGCCTACGGGCTCTTGGGGCCGCTTCCGCGCGGCAGCACCGCAGCGCAGTTTTTGCTTCCTTTTTTCTGCGCCAGCAAAAAAGGAAGTCGCCGGAAAGGCGAAACAACAATGTAGGGAGGACAACCCAAAGCCCCGACGCGGAAGCGCGGCCCAACCGCCCGCCAACAAACCTAATTTCTCCTGGCCCGGGAGGCGCGGACAAGTTTCCGCGCCCCACCTCTTCAAAACTGGGTTAACTGCACCCGCCCAAGTCCCTTACGCAGAACACCAATCGGAAGCGAACCCTAGAGCCCGTGTCCGGCGAGCTGAAGCGCAGCTGTGATCGAGTCTGCGCAGCAGACATCTATCCCACCAGCGGAAGCCGCCTACGGGCTCTTGGGGCCGCTTCCGCGCGGCAGCACCGCAGCGCAGTTTGTGCTTCCTTTTTTCTGCGCCAGCAAAAAAGGAAGTCGCCGGAAAGGCGAAACCACAATGTAAAGCGGACAACCCGAAGCCCCGACGCGGAAGCGCGGCCCAACCTTCCGTCAGCAAACCAATTCCCACCACCGCATGGGCACGGACAAAACCTCGGCGCCCCACCTCTTCAAAACTGGGTTAACCGCGCCCGCCCAATTCCCTTACGCAGAACACCAATCGGAAGCGAACCCTAGAGCCCGTGTCCGGCGAGCTGAAGCGCAGCTTTGATCGAGTCTGCGCAGCAGACATCTATCAAACCAGCGAAAGCCGCCTACGGGCTCTTGGGTCCGCTTCCGGGCGGCAGCACCGCAGCGCAGTTTTTGCTTCCTTTTTTCTGCGCCAGCAAAAAAGGAAGTCGCCGGAAAGGCGAAACAACAATGTAAAGCGGACAACCCGAAGCCCCGACGCGGAAGCGCGGCCCAACCTTCCGTCAGCAAACCAATTCCCACCACCGCATGGGCACGGACAAAACCTCGGCGCCCCACCTCTTCAAAACTGGGTTAACCGCGCCCGCCCAATTCCCCACCCACTCGGCAAATATTGACAAAGCATTGACGGCCAGACGGTTACGCCCGTTTCAACAGGCGGAAAAAATAGCCTTTCTAGACTTTATTTAAACAAATATTCACTTGATATTATTTAATAAAGTTAACCTGGCATACATAATGCTTAATCGTGGCAAAATGGATTTGAGAATTGAACAAGGAGGGTTCTGATGTCTTTAGTCATTAACCACAACCTCATGGCGATGAACGCCCAAAGGAACTTGTCCGAGCATTATGGACGGCTCGGCGTTTCCACCCGGCGTTTGTCATCCGGCCTGCGCGTCGGCACTGCCGCGGACGATGCGGCCGGATTGGCGATCCGCGAACTCATGCGTTCGGAAATCAGTTCCCTGCACCAGGGCATCCGCAACGCGTCCGACGCGATTTCGCTGATCCAGACCGCCGACGGCGCGTTGCAGGTGGTCGATGAAAAATTGATCCGCCTCAAGGAATTGGCCATGCAGGCGTCCACCGGCACCTACAACTCCGACCAGCGGATGATCATCGATTCCGAATATCAGGCAATGTGCTCGGAGATCACCCGTATCGCCAACGCGACGGACTTCAACGGAATTTACCTGCTCAACGGCAATCTCTCCGGCAGGCCCGGCGGGTCTCCAATCGGCGACCACGACGGCACGGGACTGCAGCCCACCGGCCCGCTGAAGATCCACTTCGGCACCGGCAACGACTCGTCCGAGGACTACTATTACGTGGCCATCCAGGGCTCCACCGCGTCCTCTTTCGGCCTTGGGCACTCCGCCGCCCTGAAGAACGGCGACACCTGGGAAGCCCAAAACGCGGGCAAGTCCATCTCCACCCAGGGGCTGGCCCAGGCCGCCATGGATGCGATCAACAAGGCGATCATCTCCAAGGACAAGATCCGCGCCAACCTCGGTTCCATGCAGAACCGACTGGAAAACACCATCACCAACCTGGAAATCCAGGCCGAGAACCTGCAAGCGGCCGAATCCCGCATTTCCGACGTCGATGTGGCCCAGGAAATGACCGAATTCGTGCGCAACCAGATTCTCACTCAGTCCGCCGTCGCCATGCTGGCCCAGGCCAACTCCCTGCCCAGAATGGCCATGCAGCTCATCGGCGGCTAGCCGAGCGCACGCGACTGAAGACCATCGGAAACCGGCCCTGCGGGTTCGTCCCGCAGGGCATGGTCTCCGATGATTTCTACCTGTGAT
This sequence comes from Desulfovibrio sp. Huiquan2017, assembly GCF_017351175.1. Classification (NCBI taxonomy): domain Bacteria; kingdom Pseudomonadati; phylum Thermodesulfobacteriota; class Desulfovibrionia; order Desulfovibrionales; family Desulfovibrionaceae; genus Desulfovibrio; species Desulfovibrio sp. Huiquan2017. Next base: position 128,529 of record NZ_JAFMPN010000004.1, read on the forward strand.
GTCGGGGGAGTCTATTCTTCTTCGAGGAAATCCAGGCCGATACGCGCGGCCTCCTGCTCGGCCCGCTTCACGCTGGTGCCGATGCCGCGAAACCTTTCGCCGCGCGGCAGGGTGACGTCCACCTCGAACAATTTTTCGTGCTCCGGGCCGCTGGTTCCGGCCAGCACGTACACCGGCCGGTCGCGGAACAGCTCCTGGGCCACTTCCTGCAAGCGGCTCTTGTAGTCTTTGGTCTCGGGCAGCATGGCCCGAGCGGGCCACTGATCCTCGAAGATGTCCAGAATGGTTCGCCGGGCGGCTTCAAACCCGCCGTCCAGGAAAACCGCGCCGAGCAGGGCTTCGAAGGCATCGGCCAACAGCGCATCGCGATCCCGGCCGCCCTGAAGTTCCTCGCCCCGGCCCAGGCGGATAAACCGATCCAGATCCAGTTCCCGGGCAATGGCCGCCAGGGACTGCTCCTTGACCAGTTGCGAGCGAATGCGCGTGAGCTGGCCCTCGTGGGCCGACGGGTACCGCCGGAATCCCTCTTCGGAGATGCACAATTCCAGCACGGCATCGCCCAAAAACTCCAGCCGTTCGTTATCCTCGAAGCCGTCCTGCTCGTTTGCGAACGAAGAGTGGGTCAGAGCCGTCTCCAGGACCTTGACTTGGGCAAACCTATGGTGGATACAATCCTGTAGTGCAGCGGTATCCATTCAACCCCCTTGTTTATGCAGCCAGACGCCCAACTTTGTGAACTTTTCAACCCCGAATCCATCGCCGTGGTCGGCGCTTCCCGGAGCCCTCTCAAGCTCGGGCATCTTATCCTGTCGAATTTAATCTCGGCAGGGTACAGGGGGACAATCTTTCCCGTCAATCCCGCAGGCGGAGAAATTCTCGGCCTGCCCGCCTACCCGTCCACGGCCGATCTGCCCCGCCCGCCGGACCTCGGCATCATCGTCCTGCCGCGCGAAAAGGTCCTTCAGGCCATGCGTGACCTGGCCGACGCCCATGTGGACGCCATCTGCGTCATCTCCGCAGGGTTCCGCGAAACAGGGCGCGACGGCTTCGAACTCGAAATGAAGATGGCCGACCTGGCCCGCCGCCGGGACATCACCCTGCTCGGCCCCAACACGCTCGGGCTCTTCAACACGACCATCAACCTGAACGCATCCATCGCCCAGACCATGCCCGCCAAGGGCTCCATATCCTTCTTCTCCCAAAGCGGGGCGCTGTGCTCGGCCATCCTGGACTGGGCCGAGGGCGAGTCCATCGGCTTCTCCAAGTTTATCTCGCTGGGCAACAAGGCGGGCGTATCCGAAGCCGACGTGCTCGAAGCCCTGGGCGATGATCCGGACACCAAGGTCATCATAGGCTACCTGGAGTCCGTGGACGACGGCCGCAAATTTCTGGCCCGCGCCCGGGCCGTGACCGAGAAGAAACCGGTCATAATGATCAAGGCGGGGACCACCGCCGCGGGCGCGCGGGCCACGTCCAGCCACACCGGCTCCCTGGCCGGGAGCGTGGAGGCGGGCCTGGCCGCGTTCAAGCAGGCGGGTATCATCCGGGTGGAGAACCTGGAAACCCTGTTCGACCTGGCGCGCGCCTTTTCCGAACAGCCCCTGCCCCGGGGCCCGAACCTGGCCGTGGTGACCAACTCCGGCGGGCCCGGCATCCTGGCCGCCGACGCCTGCGAGGCCGCCGGGCTCAACTTGGCCCGGCCCTCCCAGACCGCCCTGGACCGGCTGACCGAGGTCCTGCCGCCCTTCGCGGCCATCTACAATCCCATCGACATCATCGGGGACGCCAAAGCCGAACGCTATCGGGCCACCTTGCAGGCCGTGGCCGAGGACGAGGTCACCCACGCCATCCTGGTCCTGCTCACGCCCACGGCCTCGGCGGAAATCACCGAGACCGCCCAGGTCATCATCGACATGGCCAAGACGTGCGACAAGCCGATTTTCGCCTCGTTCATGGGGTTCGACCGCATAGCTCCGGGCCGCGACATGCTCCTCGACGCGGGCATTCCCTGCTACGCCTATCCCGAACCGGCGGTCACGGCCATCTCGGCCATGCTCGCCCATTACCGCTGGAAGAACCGCCCCTTCCCCGTGGAGGTCTGCTTCCGCCGCGACAAGGGACGGGCCGAGCGGACCATCGAAGCCGCCCTTGCGGCGGGCGTGACCGAGCTGCCCTTCAACGACGCCATGGACATCGCCGCGGCCTACGAACTGCCCGTGCCCGAAACCCGGCTGGTGCGCACCTCGGATCAGGCCGTGCGCGCGGCCAAGAAAATGGGCTACCCCGTGGCGCTAAAAATCGAATCGCCCCACCTGACCAGCCGAAGCGAAGTGGACGGCGTGGCCCTGGATCTGCACACCCCGCGCGAGGTGCGCGACGCCTGGCTGGACATCACCGCCCGCGCCCAGCGCAAGCGCCCGGACGTGTATCTGGCGGGCTGCCTGGTCCAGACCATGGGGCCGGTCAGGGCCCGCGAGGTGATCATCCGCTTCACTCAGGACCCGCAGTTCGGTCCGCTCATCTCCTTCTGCCTGGCCGGGCCGTCCGCCGAAGTGCTCGGCGACGTCAGCTACCGGCTGGCCCCGCTGGCCCTGCACGACGTCCAGGACATTGTCCGCGAAATCAAATCGTTCCCCCTGCTGCGCGGGGTGCGCGGCGAAGAGCCCGCAAACCTTGCGGCCATCGAGGACATTCTGCTGTCCATGTCGCAGATGGCCACGGACTTCCCCGAAATCCGCGAGGCCGAGCTGAACCCCATCCTGGTGGACGCGGAAGGGGCCTTCGTGGCCGATCTGCGCGTGACCGTGGGGCCCATATGACGCTTGGACATTTTTGACGGTCTCATATACTAACAAAAGACGGGGCGTTGCGGTTCCCGCCCCTTTCACTTCAGGAGGACAATAGGCATGGCTGGACTCTACATAGGCTCGACCACGGGATATTCAGGCAAAAACATGATCGCCATGGGGCTGGGTCTGCGCCTGCAGAAAGACGGGTACAACGTGGGCTACATGAAGCCGGTCGGGGCCATGCCCATGGAAGTCAACGGCAAGCTCGGCGACGAGGATGCCGCCTTTGTCCAGGACGTGCTCGGCCTGTCCGAAGATCCCGCCATGGTCACGCCCGTGGTCGTCACCCAAGATTTCAAGGTCAAGGCCTTCACCGGCAAGATGGAAGGCCTGCTGGACCACATCGTCGAGGGATACGAGGCCGTGTCCAAGGATAAGGACGTCACCCTGGTGGCCGGATCCGGGTCCATGTATTCCGGCAAGTACTGCGACACCGACGCCATTTCCGTGGTCCGCAAGCTCGGCATCAAGACCGTGATCATCGACCGTTTCCAGAAAGAATTGAAATACGACTACCTCATGGTCATGAAGGAAACCCTGGGCGATCTCATGACCGGCGTCATCCTCAACGACGTGCCTCCGAATTTCATGGACGAGATCACCCAGCTCCTCGGCCCGGCCCTGGAGGCCAAGGGCGTCAAGATCCTCGGCGTCATCCCCCGCGACCCGCTCATGGGCGCCATCAAGGTCGGCGACCTGGCCGACCGACTGGGCGGCAAGATCATCTCCGCCCACAACAAGAGCGAGCGCGTGGTCGAGTCCTTCCTCATCGGGACCATGCAGGTCGAGAACTTCATGACTCATTTCCGAAAGAAGAAGAACTCCGCCATCATCGTGGGCGGCGATCGGTCCGACGTGCAGCTCGTGGCGCTGGAAGGCGACTGCCCCTGCCTCATCCTGACCGGCAACCTCTACCCCAACGACATCATCCTGACCCGGTCCGAAGTCCTGGAAACCCCCATCATCATGGTCCGTGAAGACACCTTCACGGTGGCCAAGAAGATGGACGACATCCTCTCCCGGCACAAGCTGCGTGACGCCATCAAGATCAAACAGGGCGCGGAACTTGTGTCCAACAACATCGACTTCGAATACCTCAAGCAGGAACTCGGCCTGAAATAGCCGAAACCGGACAAGACAGACAAAGGCGGGCCGCTCAAGCGACCCGCCTTTTTTTGTCCCCTTCCACCTTACCGCGCATCACACCGGGACACGATCCCGAGGGCCTCTCCGGCCTCTCCCCTACCGCCGCCCCAGCCACACGCCGACGCCGACCACGCCGCAAGCGGCCAGCTGGACCGGGGCGAGGGTTTCGCCGAGCAGCAGCCAGCCCGCGCCCAGGGCCACGAGGGGTACGAGATTGATGGACAAAGCCGCACGCCCGGCGGGCATGAGGGTCATGGCCATGTTGTACAAGCCGAAGGCCCCGAGGGTGACGAACAGGCCGAGGTAGGCCACGGCGATCCAGGCCGCGGCGGGCGCGTCGGCCAGCCCGGACAGGTTGCCCAACCCCCCGGGCAGGAAGAAGAGCGCCCCGGCCACGCATTGCAGGCCGGTCAGCCACCAGGTGGAGTAACGGGCGGAAAGCCGTTTCATGACCACCATGTAGACGGCGGCGCAGACCATGGCCCCGACCTCGAGCAGGTTGCCCAGCGCGGGGTCCGGCGCGTCGGCGGCAGGCGCTCCGGCGGCGGACAGCCAGACCACACCGGCCATGGACACGGCCAATCCGAGCATGGAGCCGCGCGTCATGGGTTCGCCGAGGATGGCCCGGGCTCCGGCGGCCACGAAGAGCGGCACCAGGGAGGAGACCATGCCCGCCTGGGAGGATGTGGTCAGGTTGAGGGCGTGGCTTTCAAGCAGGAAATAGAGGCAGGGCTGCATGAGGCAAAGCAGCGAAAGTATCTTCCAGTCCCCGGGGCGGTAGTCCGGCTTGGGGATGCGCCCGAGCAGGAACGGGACGGTCAGCGCGGCCAGGGTCATGCGCAACCAGACCAGGACGCTGGGCGAAAAACCGGTCAGGGCGGTCTTGGCGGCCATGAAAGAGGTGCCCCACAGGAACACGGCCCCGGCCAGACAGACGGGCGCAAGCCATGCGGCGGACCGGGGCAGAACGGCGGTGTCTTCGGACATAGTGTCTCCGGTGTGTTTCGGGAACACCATGCCAGGGCGGACCGGCCGGGTATTGTATGAAATTGCGGCTCCCGGCGGCCCGCCCTTCCCGGATCGGCAGACGTTTCCTATTCGGCCTTTTCGACCATGGAACGGAAAACAAAACCGAGATTCTTGGGATTCTCCCCCACCCGGCGGATGGAGTAAGGCCACCAGTCGCGGCCAAACGGCAGGTACAGGCGCACGGACACGCCCCGATCGGCCAACTCGCGCTGGTAGGCGGGCCGGACGCCGAGGAGCATTTCCACCTCCCATTGGTCGCGCCGCCACCCATTGGCCGCAGCCACGTGCTCGGCGAAGGCGACCATGCGGTGGTCATGGGTGCCGAAGACCGGATACACGCCGCGCTCGCGGGCCTCGGGAGACAACAGGGTGACAACGGCCTTGCGGTAGGCCTCGTCCCGGTCCCGCCGTCCGGTAACGGCCACCTTGCCGGATTCGGCAAAGGCCCCTTTGACCAGGCGGACCATGGCCCCATTCTCCACCAGCCGGGCCAGATCTTCGGGCGTCCGGTGCAGGTAGGCCTGCACGGTCACGGCCATGGGCAACCCCTGGCCGCGCAGGGAATGGTAGAGGTCAAGCGTCGGCCCGGTGACCGAGGAATCCTCCATGTCGAGCATGAGCACGTCGCGCCCACCCCGGCCGTTGTCGGCCACGTCCCCGGCCAGGGCCACCACGTTTTCGTGGCAGGTCTCCCAGGAAATCATCGATCCCAACTGCGTCGGATCCACGGACAGGTGCACGTCCAGGCCGTCGCGCCCCAATCCCCGGGCCGCCCCGGACAGGGCCTCGCGAGTGGCCCGGATCTCGTCCGGATCGGCCACGTACTCACCGAGGTAGAACAGGGAGGCGGACAGACCGCTTCCATGCAGGGCGCGGGCGCGTTCCAAGCCTTCGTCACGGTCGCGGCCACCCACGAACCGGCGGGCGAACCGGCTCATGAACCGGGAATCCTGCATCCGGCGGGTCATGGATTCGCTTCGGGCCAGCCCGATCATCATCTTTTGCCACAGCAGCATATGTCTTCTCCTTTGGTTGCGGAGAAGCAGCCTAGCCGGGGCCGGGAAACCCGTATTGTATGAAATTGCGGCGTGAATCAGGACAGGCCGGAATCCCGGTACTGGCCGGGCGTGGCCCCGGTGTACCGGCGGAACACGCGGCTGAAGTGGGACTGATCGGCGAATCCGGTCTCCACGGCCACCCGGCTGACGGGCAGCCCCTCGGCCAGCAACCGCTTGCCCAGGTCCACGCGTAGTTGGTTCTGGTAGGCGTGGGGCGACAGGCCGGTGGCCGCCTGAAAGACGCGCAGGAGATGATAACGGCTCATGGACGCCGCTGCGGACAATTCATCCAGGGAGACCTTTTCCGCCACACGATCGGCCAGATAGCCGCGCACCGCGCGGACCGCGTCGGGCCCGCCGGGGCGGGCTTCCGGAACAGGGGCCGGGCCGGGTGAGCCATGCCGGGTGATAGCGTCGGCCAGGGCCTGGACCAGCCGGGACTCCTTTTCCAGGCGACCTTCGTTGTCGGCGATGGCTTCCCGGAGTTCCCGCAGATGATCGGCAAGTTGCCGGTCGGAAGCCACGGGACGGGGGAATCGCGGCGGCGTGGCGTCCGGGCCGAAAAGATCGCGGGCCACGGCCGTCAGCCAGGACGGGGCGACGTAGAACATGGTGTAGGCCATGTCCGAGTCCGGGTCCGGGTTGCAGGCGTGGACCAGCCCCGGCCCGATGAAGACGAGTTCGCCGACGGACGCGGCGTGCAGGCCCCCGTCGAGTTCGAAGGTGGTCCGGCCGTGCTCGATGAAACCTATGGAATAGGCATCGTGGACATGGGGCCGGAAGGCCTCCTCGTTGTAGGAAGACCGGCGCACCTCCACGCCCGGCAAATCCGGGTCGCGCCAGAAGCGCACTTGGCGGTTGGTCGGCGTCTTGCCCATGCCTCTAGGTACGGGGCCTGCGCGGGATCGTCAACCGGCTTAAAAAGACTGTATCCCCGGGGATCAAACGGGTACACTCGCGCCATGAGCAACACGGCCATCGACAAGACCGACCTGACAACACGCCCTATTTCCGAGGTCATCCGCCAGGTGGCGGTGCCTTCGAGCGTGGGCCTATTCTTCAATACCATGTTCAACGTGGTGGACACATGGTGGGCCGGACGCATCGACACCGAGGCCCAGGCCGCCCTGGCCCTGTCTCTGCCCGTGTACTTCATCATCACGGCCCTGGCGGGCGGCATCGGCACGGGCTCCACCGCGCTGATGGGCTCGGCGCTGGGCGCGCGCGACCGGGGCAAGGCCGCCCTGGTGGCCGTGCAGATGCTCAGTTTCGGCATTTTCGCATCCGCCCTCCTGGCCTGGTTCGGCCTGGCATGGTCCCCGGCCATCTTCGGCTGGCTCGGGGCGCACGGCTCGTACCTGGACACCTGCCTGGAATACATGATCCCGATCTTCGCCGGCAACGCGGCCACCATGGCCCTGTTCCTGTTCAACGCCATCCTGCAATCCCAGGGCGACACGGCCAGCATGCGCAACGTGCTCATCCTGATGGCCTCGCTGAACGTGATCCTGGACCCGTGGTTCATCCACGGCGGCTTCGGCCTCCCCGCCATGGGGCTGGCGGGCGTGGCCTGGGCCACCATCCTTCTTCAGGCCATCGGTGCGGTATACCTGTTGCGCAAGACCCGGCGCACCGGCCTGCTCAAGACCAACAAGGGCCGCAACCTCATCCCCCGGCCCCAACTGTACGCGGAGATCGCCCACCAGGGCTTTCCGGCGGCGCTCAACTCCATGACCGTCGCGCTCGGCTTCTTCGTCATATTCCGATACGTGTCCGGGTTCGGGCCCGAGGCCTCGGCGGCCTACGGCATCGCCACGCGCATCGACCAGGTGGTGCTCCTGCCGACCATCGGCCTGGGCGTTGCCGCCCTGACCATCACGGCCCAGAACTACGGCGCGGGCAAGATCGACCGCATCCGCGAGAGCTTCCGCAAAAATCTGCTCTACGGAGCGTACCTGCTCATTCCCCTGTCCCTGCCCATCCTCCTCTTCGCCGAACCGCTCATGCGCATCTTCACCCAGGACCCGGCGGTGATCGCCGTGGGCGCGGGCTATCTGCGCATAGATGCCTTCACCCTGTACGGCTACGTGGCCATCTTCGTGCCCACCTCGGTCCTCCAGGGCATGAAACGCCCCATGTTCGCCATCTGGCTCGGCCTGGCCCGCCAGGTGGCCGCCCCCTTCCTCCTGTTCACCCTGTTCACCCAGATCCTCGGCTACCCCATCACCGCCCTGTGGCTGGCCATCTTCGGCATCGTCTGGACCTCGGCCGCCGTGGCCCTGTGGTTCGCCCACCGGACCATCGACAAGGCGGTGGCCCGCCAAGCCGAAACCGGCACGGAATAATCCCCCCGCCGACAGCGGCTCTCCGCGTCCGCACGCCGGCGCTCCCGCCCCGGGAGTTGACACTATTGCCGCACGCGGCTATGGTACCGAACTCCACGGCGGGCCAGTAGCTCAGTTGGCAGAGCCACCGGCTCATAACCGGTCGGTCCCAGGTTCGAATCCTGGCTGGCCCACCAACGACCCACTTCCGGGAGACGTATTTGACGAAGACCCGAAAGCAGAAGAACGCATATATCCTGAACTCTCCCACAAAGGCCGTCGGCCGGGAGACGGAAGAGGACAAGAGATGCTCCCGAGGGGGAAACCCTACGGGAGCATCCTCATTATGGTAGGTGGCCGTAACTATATGAAAATTAAAGATATATTGACGATTTTCCGCAAGCTCGCCCCGGAGGGAAACCAGAGTTCCTGGGACAATTCCGGAGTGCAGGTGGCCGGGTCGACGAACGCGACCGACAAGGTGGCCGTGACGCTGGAGCCGACCCCGGCGGCGCTCGCGCGCTGTCTCGACTGGGGCGCCGGCGCAGTGCTCACGCACCATCCCCTGTATCTGAAGCCCAAGGCCCCGAACGCGGAAGGCATGTACCTGGACGTGCTGCGAACGGTAATCCGCTCCGGGAGCTGGCTGTATGCGGCCCACACTTCCCTGGACACCCGGCCCGGCGGCCCGGCCTTCTGGCTGGGGGGTGAACTGGGGCTGACCGGCACTCGGCTGCTGGAGGTCGAACACGGGCACACCCCGGTGGAGGCGTCCTTCTACTGCGCGGAGCCCGTCAGCCGCCAGGCCGCCGACATCTGGGCGGACCACCAGGGTGTCCACTCGGTATCGCAAAGCCGCTCGGGCGAGGTCCGGGTGGTCTGCGACGAGCCGCAATGGCCCGGCTTGGCGGACAAGATCGAGTTTTCCCTGGGCAAACGCCCCCTGTTCTACCTGCGCCCCCTGACCGCGCCGGTAAGCGAAATCGGTTTCGGCGAGGCGGGCGAGTTGCCCGAGCCGCTGGAATTCGACGCGTTCATGGCGCGCCTGGGCGGACTGATCCGGCGCGACGCCCTGCTGGTCGCCGGGCCCCGCCCCGAGCGCGTGCGGACCGTGGCCTACTGCGGCGGGTCGGGCGCGGACCTGATCGAGCAGGCGGCGCGGGCCGGAGCGGACGTCTTCATCACCGGAGACATGAAATACCACCCGGCCGTGGAGACCCCGGTCTGCGTGGTGGACGTGGGGCACTTCTCCCTGGAAGAGGAGATGATGCGCCGCTTCGCCAAGGAGCTGGACGCGGCCCTGCCCGACGCGGAGGTCCGCTTCTTCCCGGGGGATGACCCCTTCGCGGTATATGCCAACTAGCGGAAACACTTTTCACGATTTTTAAATAGACAGAGAGGTTAATCCATGTATCAAAAACAGATTGAACAGTTGATCGTTCTGCAGGAAGTGGACGATGACATCCTTGAGCTGACCAAGGAGATCGACCAGGCCCCGCAGGAACTGTCCGACCTTGAGGAACAGCTTGGCGAGTTCGAGGAGCGTCGCGGTCAAATCGATGAGAAGATGAACATCCTCAGCGAACAGAAGAAAAAGCTGTCCGTGGAGATTGAAGAGGATGCGGGCAAGATCAAGAAGTCCAAGAACAAGCTGATGCTGGTGGGCAACACCAAGGAATACCACGCCATGATGCGCGAAATGGATTCCCTGGAAAAGCTCAACCGCATGCGCGACGACGAGCAGGCAGCCGTGCGCGAGGAACTACTCCGCCAGGACGAGGCCACCCAGGCCCTGAACGAGGAGATGGGCGGCGTCCAGGAACAGTACGACGCCCTCAAGACCACCCTGGAAGAGCGGCTGGAAAAGGCCAACAAGAAGCTGGAGGCCCTGAACCGCAAGCGCAAGAAGGCCTGCAAGGCCGTGCCGCCGCCGATCCTGGGCCGCTACGAGTTCATCCGCGAGCGCATGGAGCACCCGGTCATCGTGCCGGTGTCCGAGGGCGTCTGCTCGGGCTGCAACATCATGATCCCGCCGCAGATTTACAACGACTTGCAGAAGGGCCAGCAGATCCTGAGCTGCCCCAACTGCCAGCGGCTGATCTACTGGCAGGCATTCGTGCCGGGCGGGAGCGCCGCGAGCGAAGAGGAATAGCATCACAAGTCCGGAGTCGGGCGGGTCATCGCCGCGGTCATTGACCGGGGAGGAAAGTCCGGGCTCCGCAGGGCAGGACGCTGGGTAACTCCCAGGGGGAGCGATCCCCGTCACGTGCAACAGAAAGCAGACCGCCTCCGGGTTTTCCCGGCGGTAAGGGTGAAACGGTGGGGTAAGAGCCCACCGGCTGTCGCGGCGACGCGGCAGGCCAGGTGAACTCCGTCCGGAGCAAGACCGAATAGGACAGCGTTTGAGGCCGGCCCGGCCGAGCTGTCGGGTTGGTTGCTTGAGCCGTCCGGTAACGGGCGGCCTAGATGAATGATGACCACCCCGCAAGGGGAACAAAACCCGGCTTATGACCGGCTCCGACTTGTGTTACCGCACGGGGGAGGTCCCCCTCCCCCGTGCACCCAATTTGGACAGGCAACAGCATGGACCGCACCATGAACGACATCTGGGGCATGATTCTGGCCGCAGGCTCCGGCACCCGCCTGGCCGAGGCCGCGGGCGGCGAGCGCAAGCAGTACATCGAGTACAAGGGCGCACCGCTTTTCTGGCATTGCGCCCGGACCTTTTCCCGCGTGGCGGGCGTGCGCGGCCTAGTCTTCGTCTTCCCGCCCGACGACGCCCCGGGCATGGAGAAGCGGCTGCGACAATTCTTCAAGACCGAGGACCTGGGCGTTCGCTGGACCGTGGTTCCCGGCGGCGAACGCAGGCAGGACTCGGTGCGCAACGGGCTAACCGGGCTGCCCAAGGAATGCGGTCGGGTGCTGATCCACGACTCGGCCCGCCCGTTCGTCTCGGCGCGGCTCATCACCGACCTCGTCGCCGCCCTGGATGCCGAAGCGCGCGGCGTGATCCCGGCCGTCCCCGTGACCGACACGATCAAGACCGTGGCCGGAAACACGGTGACCGGCACTCTGGACCGGGCCGAGCTCGCAGCCGTGCAGACCCCGCAGGGATTCGAGATCGCGCTCTTGCGGGAGGCCCATGACCGCGCCCTGGACGAAGGATGGGAGGTCACGGACGACGCCTCCATGGTCGAACGGCTGGCCGAAGTGACGGTCATCCCGGGCGAGGCGGGCAACGTCAAGATCACCGTACCGGAAGACCTCAAACGGCTGCGCGAGACGCGCACCCCCGTGTCCTGCACGGGCTGGGGCTACGACGTACACCGCTTCGGCGGCGCGGCCGACCGGCCCATGGTCCTGGGCGGCGTGCCCATCCCCGGCGGTCCCTCCGTCGTGGCCCACTCGGACGGCGACGTGCTCCTGCACGCCCTGGCCGACGCCATCCTCGGCACCTTCGGCGGCGGGGACATCGGCACCCATTTCCCGGACTCGGACCCGAATTTCGACAACGCGGACAGCGGCGTGCTTGTGCGCGAGGTCCTGGCCATGGCCGAACGAGCCGACACGCGCATCGTCCACGCGGACCTGACCGTCGTGACCCAAATTCCCCGCCTGGCCCCGCATGCGGCCCAGATCGCCAAGAACGTGGCCCGGCTCCTGGGACTTGAGGCGCACCAGGTCAACGTCAAGGCCACCACCGAGGAGAAGCTCGGCTTCACCGGCGAAAAACGGGGCATCAAAGCCGTGGCCTGCGTCACCGGGCTGAGGGAGATGTGAACGTGTCGGGCCTGAAAAAATTCCTTCTGTCCTTCGCCCTCTTCGCGACCCTCTGCTTCTTCGGCCTGAAGTGGTACGTCAATTCCGAGGTAAGCAAGGAACTGACCCGCACCGTGGGCGAAACGCCCGGGCTGGCCCTGTCCTACGCCGACCTGTCCGTGGACATCCTGGACCACACGGTCGTCCTGGACCGGGTGGACGCCCTGTTTCCCTCGGGGCAGCATGTCCAGGCCGACTCGGTACGCATCTCCGCCTTCGACCGGAAAAACCCCATCCCCCATTACGCGAGCATCGCGGTCAGGGGACTGACCATCCCGGTGACCCCACAAAACTTCGGCGAATGGGCCGGGTACATCCAGAGCCTCGGCATCGAGGTCCTGTCCGGCGACGGCAACCTGGACTACGCCTACAACCCAGAGACCAGGATCCTGGAACTCAAGGCCCTGTCCCTGGACGACCCCAAGCTCGGCGCCCTGCGCCTGACCGGTTCCCTGGACAACCTGAACATGACCGGGTTCCGCCCGGAGCAGAGCTTCGCCTTGGGCATCCGCAAGGCGGTCCTGACCTTCGAAAACCGTGAATTCATGCGCCTGGTCAGTGCGGACTGGGCCAAACGAATGGGGGTGTCCGAAACCACCACCCTGACCCAGATCAGCGCTGAGCTGGACGGCCTGGCCGCCTACGCCGGGACCCAGGCCAACGAACCGGCCCGGGCGGCCATGCTCGGCTTGAAGGCCTTTCTAAACGATCCCGGCTCCCTGACCGTGTCCGCCAACCCGGCTGAGTCCGTGCCCGTGCTCTATTTCTTCATGGGCCGCGACCTGTTTGAGAACCTGGACCTGCTGAACGTCCACGTGGATGCCGCCCCGGCGGGCAGTATTTAATTGAAGTTGAAGTATTTCAATATAATAAACATGGAGTGATCCAATGAGACTTTACAACACCCTCAAGCGGCGGAAGGAAGCATTCACCCCGGTCCACAACAACGATGTGAACATGTACGTCTGCGGCATCACGGCCTACGATCTCTGCCACATCGGGCACGCCCGTTCCAGCGTGGTTTTCGACGTGCTCTACCGCTACCTCAAGCACGAGGGGTACAAAGTCAATTTCATCCGCAACTTCACGGACATCGACGACAAGATCATCAAGCGCGCCAACGAAGTGGGCAAGGAAGCGGGTGAAATCGCCAAAAAGTTCATCGGTGAATTCTACGTGGACATGGACCGCCTGAACATCCAGCGGCCCACGGTGGAGCCCAAGTGCACCGAGCACATCCCGGAGATGCTCGACCTGACCCAGCGGCTCATCGACAAGGGCCACGCCTACGCCACCCCGTCCGGAGACGTGTATTTCCGGGTCCGCTCCTTCGAGGGCTACGGCAAGCTGTCCGGCCGGAACATCGACGAGCTGGAGTCCGGCGCACGCATCGCTCCTGGCGAGGAAAAGGAAGATCCGCTGGACTTCGCCCTGTGGAAGGGGGCCAAGCCCGGCGAACCATTCTGGGAATCCCCCTGGGGCAAAGGCCGTCCCGGCTGGCACCTGGAGTGCTCCGCCATGTCCGAAAAATACTCCTCTCTGCCGTTGGACATCCACGGCGGCGGCCAGGATCTGACCTTCCCGCACCACGAAAACGAGGTGGCCCAATCCGAGGCGGCCACGGGCAAGCCCTTCGCCAACTACTGGGTGCACAACGGATTCGTCCAGATCAATTCCGAAAAGATGTCCAAATCCCTCGGCAACTTCTTCACCATCCGCGACATCCTGGACAAGTTCCTGCCCGAGACCCTGCGCTACTTCCTGCTGACCATGCACTACCGCAGCCCGCTGGACTTCTCCTTCGACGCCCTGGAAGAGGCCGAAAAGGGCCTCAAGCGCATCTATTCCGCCCTGAACCAGATTGATGTGGAACTGGCCAAGGACAAGTGGAAGAAATCCCCGTTCCCCGAGGAACTGACCAAGGAACTCGACGACATCGAAAAGCATTTCGCCGAGGCCATGGCCGACGACCTGAACACCGCCGGGGCGCTGGGGCACGTCTTCTCCGCCATCCGCCTGGCCGGACGTGTGGCCGAAGACAAGGGGCTCCGCAAGGCCGAAGGCAGTCGCGACCTCTTCGCCCGCATCAAGAAGGATATGGCCGACTGGGCCTCCATCCTCGGCATTTTCGACCGCGACCCCGCCGAATTCCTCCTGGAACTGCGCGACAACCGCGCCGCCCGCACCGGCATCGACCCGAACAAGGTCCAGGAACTCCTCGACGCGCGCACCCAGGCCCGCAAGGACAAGGATTTCGAGAAATCCGACGCCATCCGCGACGAGCTCGCCGCCATGCACGTCGAAGTCCACGACACCCCCGAAGGCGCCGACTGGGACGTGCTGTAGGACACCGCGCCTGCGGGCGCTGCGGCCAAGAACGGCACTTACGCGACCGGGGGCGGGGGAGGAAAAACCTTTGAAAAGGGTTGGTTCCTCCCCTTCCCCCGGCCCCTCCTTTTCCCAAACTTTTTGCGCCGCTTCGCGGAGTTCGTCGACAAGGAAACCCCGGTTTTGCTAAGCCGGGGTTTTTCTATTGGTGCTCTCTCGCACTTGCCGAAGGCGCATAAAAATTCTGAAGGGGAAGCCCAGAGGGGGAACCTCTCTCAAGAGATTTCCCCTCTGGCTGCCGGAGGCATTCTTCTTTATTCGGCCATGAAGGACCAGAAATAGCGTTCACCGCCCGCCGCCGGGTAGCTGGCCACATCGCCTAATCGCCAGCCTTCCGGAATGTCGGTTTCTGCCGGAGGCGGGTCGTTGGAAAGAATGACCGCCATGCCGGCATGGTCCGGTTCCCGCCGGAGCATGGGGTGGATGAAGTCGAGGAGCTTTTGCCAGGGCATGAAGGCGCGGCTGAGGATGAGATCGGCGGTGGCCTGATGCCCGGATCGGGAGAGACGGTCCAGGGCGTCCTCAGCCCGCCCCGAAAAGACGTTGGTGACGGGCAGCTTGAGACGGCCGAGCACGCTTTTCATGAAGGTGGCCCGTTTTTCGCGCACCTCCACCAGCCAATAGTCGCCCTGCCGCCAAAGCACGCGCAGGGGGATGCCGGGCAGCCCGGCACCGGCCCCGAAGTCGAGGCACAGCGGGTGCTCTGGTAGACCCAGCCCGGCCAGGAAATCGGCCAGAAACAGGGAATCCACCACCAGCCGGTCGAACACGGTCCGCCAGTCGGACGGGCCCACCAGGTTCATCTTGCGGTTCCACTTCATGAGCTGGTCCAGGTAGGCGGCCAACAATTCGGCCTGGGCCGGATCCACGTCGCGGCCGAGCCTGTGCGCGGCGGCCAGCACGGCCTCACGGGTCGGGGAAGTATCGGGCATGGGCAGGAAATACGTTGTTTCCCCAAAACAATCCAGCCCCCGAAGCCAGGAAGGCCGCCCGGGGGAGGCGGCCTTCTTGGGGAGGATGTAGGTGTGTGACGTTCGGGCGGGATGGCTGGCCCGCCCAGGTAGAGAGTGTATCATGCGCGGTGGGCCGGTCATGCCCCATCCGCAACTCCCTTCTACGGCTTCCCGCCCTCAAAAACATTGACCTGGATCAACACATCCCGACTTTTCTCGAAAAAATCGGAACGCCCTCCCCTGGGCGGCTTTGGGGCAACGCCACAAACAGCGTCCAAAGGGAGCTACTTCGGGTGGCCCAGCACTCCGAACAGCGGCTCTTTTCCCCAACGCACTGTCGTCCTCGGGATAGGCGTTCGAGAGTGGGCCCGCGCGCCTACTCGTCCACCGGACGGGTATAATCGCAGCCTTTTTTGGGGCAGGCGATGTGCTCGCCCTTGTCCTTGGTGGACTTGCGCACGAGGATGGGGTGGCCGCATTTGGGGCAGGGCTCGCTGATGGGCCAGTTCCAGACCGCGTAGTCGCACTTGGGGTACTCGGAGCAGGAGTAGAAGATCTTGCCCCGGCGCGAGGATTTTTCCACCAGCTCGCCGTTGCACCCTTCGCGCGGGCAGGGCACGCCCGTGGAGAACGGCGCGGCATAGGTACAGTCCGGGTAATTGGAGCAGGCGATGAACCGCGATCCGGTGCGCGCCTTCTTGAGCAGCAGTTCGCCGCCGCAGTCCGGGCAGGTGCCGACGACCTCGGGTTTTTCCGATTCCACGACCTTGATGTTGCCGTTCTCGTCGCGGGTGAAATTGACGATGGACTTGCAGTCCGGATACCCGGTGCAGCCCAGGAACTCGCCGCGCCGGGACTGTTTGATGGCCATGGGGCGGCCGCACTTCTCGCAGACGACTCCGGTGTCTTCGGGCTTTTCGCGCTCCACGACCTGAATGTTTCCCTGCTCGTCGCGGGTGAAGTTCTTGATGTTCCGGCAGGTGGGGAACCCGGTGCAACCCAGGAATTCTCCGGTCTTGCCGAACTTGATGGCCATGGGTTTGCCGCACAGGTCGCACTTGATGTCCGTGACCTGCTGGGAACGGGCCATTTCGGTGCGTGCCTTCTCCAATGTGGGGTAGAAGTCGCCGCCGAAATCCTTGAGCAGTTCCTCCCAGTTCTTCTTGCCGTCGGCCACATCGTCGAGCAGGGATTCCATCTGGGCGGTAAAGCCCACGTCCATGAGGGCCTGGAAATGCTCGGACAGTTGGTCGGACACGGTGAAGCCGAGTTCGGTGGGCGCGAACCGCTTTTCCTCAAGCTTGGCATACTCGCGGTCGATGAGGGTGGAGATGATGGCCGCGTAGGTGGACGGCCTGCCGATGCCCAATTCCTCCAGGGTCTTGACCAGCGAGGCTTCCGAGTAACGCGGCGGCGGCTGGGTGAACTTCTGTTCCTTTTTCAGTTCATTGAGCTGAAGCACTTCGCCCTCGTGCAGCTTGGGCAATTCCACGTCCTCCTCGGACTTGGCCTTGTCCATGGCGGCCAGGAAACCGGCGAAGAGCAGCCGTTCCCCCTTGGCGCGCCACACGGTCTGCGGGGCGTTGACCAGCACGGTAGTGTCCCAGAAGGTGGCCGCGGCCATCTGCGAGGCCACGAACCGTTGCCAGACGAGACGGTAGAGCTTGTATTGCTCGGCGGGCAAAAAGCTCTTCACGCTCTCGGGCGTGATGGTCACGTCAACGGGCCGGATGGCTTCGTGCGCGTCCTGGGCTCCGCCCTTGGTCTTGAAATTCCGGGTCTTGGACGGATAGAAGTCCGCCCCGAACTTGTCCAGGATCAGCTCCTTGGCGGCTTCCTGGGCTTCCTTGGCGATACGCACGGAGTCGGTACGCATGTAGGTAATCAGGGCGGTGGTGCCGCGCTGGCCGAGCTCCACGCCCTCGTAGAGCCGCTGGGCAATGGACATGGTCCGCTTGGCCGAGTAGCCCATGCGCCGGTTGGCGTCCTGCTGTAGGGTGGAGGTGATGTACGGCGGCAGGGGCTGGCGCTTGCGCTGCTTCTCCTGCACGGAATCCACCGTGAACGCCCCCTTTTCGAGCTGTTCCTGCAAGGATTCGGCCTGGTCCGCGTTGGACACGTGGTTGGCCCCCGGCTTGACGGCCTTGCCTTCGAGCTTGTGCAGGTCCATCCAGAACGGCGGAGGATTCTCGCCCGCCAGGAGCACCTTGAACGGCCAGTACTCGTCCGGCCTGAAGGCGCGCCGCTCCTTTTCGCGTTCCACCAGGATCTTGAGCGCCACGGACTGCACGCGTCCGGCCGAGATGCCGCGCTTCACGTTCTTCCACAGGATGGGCGAAATCTTGTAGCCCACCAGCCGGTCCAGAATGCGCCGGGCCTGTTGGGAGTCGAACAGGTTTTCGTTCAGGTCCTGGGCGTGGGCCAAGGCCTCCTTGACCGCCCGGGACGTGATCTCGTTGAACTGGATGCGCCGGATCTTGTCGTTGACCGGCTTGAGCAGCTCGGCCACATGCCAGGCGATGGCCTCGCCCTCGCGGTCGGGGTCGGGCGCGAGATAGACGGTGTCCGCCTTCTTGGCCGCGGCCTTGAGCCGCTTGACCACGTCCTCTTTGCCCTGGATGATCTCATAGTGCGGGGCGAAGTTGTTCTCCTCGTCCACGCCCAGATCGCGGGTGGGCAGATCGCGCACGTGGCCCACCGAGGCATCGACTATATAGTCCTTTCCCAGGAACTTGGAGATGGTCTTCACCTTGGCGGGGGACTCGACGATGATCAGATCTTTCGGCATGTTGCGACTCTCTTCTCAGGCTGTTGAAGGACGCGCGATTGCGCGCTTGCACTCGCGCATCCTTCAACAGACCGAAGGATTGTATCCGGCCTGCCTTGGTGGTTGCGGGGTCCCGGCACATCCAGGACCCGTTCCCGACAGACTGAGGGGGGTCTATGCCCGCTTTTTCGCCAACTCGTCAAGCCTCTATATATAGATAATGGGTAAAATACCTTTTTCCCGTATTGTGCGGCATTACAAAAATACCCCGACCCGGCTCCGACTTGTTACCCATTCTCCACCCGCAAGGCACACTCCGTCACCCGGCCGTCAGGCTGCCGACGAAAGCGGGAGGTATGGTCACATGATTGTACAACACACCTGCATTCAAGGAGAAACGTATGCCTTCAGAATCTCTAAATCGGCGTGATTTCCTGAAATTGGGCGCCCTGGCGGGTGCCGCCACCGCGCTCGCCGCCCTGCCCGTCCGGGCGCAGGCCGCTCCGTCCCCCGTCACCCTGGATGAATGTATGGCCATGACGCCCCAGGCCATGGCCGACGCCTCGGGCCCGGTGTCCGCCGCCTGGCAAGCCATCCTCCAGGCCGCGGCCGCCATCCGCAACCCCGGCCTGCGCGCCCAGGTCCAGGAAATCCTCAACAACCCCGCGCCCACTGTGACCAAAGCCATCGGAACTTCCGAGAAACGAGCCATCTACAAGGAGCTGGCCGCCAAAGGACTGATCCCGGACGTGTCCGAGGCCGATTTCCTGCCGCCCTCCAGCTCGGCCTCAACCCCGCCCCAGCCCTTCCGTTCCGCGCCCGGATCCGGCTACGCCAGTCACCACGCCTATCCCGGCGGGCTGTGCACCCACACCGGCCTGAACACCCGCGTGTCCATGGCCCTGTACGACGGCTACCGCGAGGTCTACGGCTACATGCTCGACCGCGACGTGGTCATCGCCGCGCAGCTCCTGCACGATCTGCACAAGCCGTGGGTCTTCCAGTGGAACGCCAACGGCGAGTCCCGCACCGAACGGCCCCTGGCCGGGACCGGCGAGCACCATACCCTGGGCGTGGCCGAATCCATCGCCCGCAAGGTGCCCGCCGAGGTCATCGTGGCCCAGGCCTGTGCCCACAATCATCCGCGCACCGACAAGGACGAGGCCCAGGTGGTAGGTTGGCTGACCGCCGCCTCCATCATCGCGGGCGTTGATCCCGTGGCCTACGGCCTGCTCGCCGCCGACGGCAAGACCCTGCCCCTGCCCCGCCGCCAGGAAGGGTTCGTCACCCACCTCGGCGACCACGACTGGGTCCTGACCGTGCCCGCCAACCAGTGGGTCCTGCCCATCATGGAAAAGGTGGCCGTGCGCGACTACGGCATCTCCCGAAACGACCTCAAGGCCAAGCCGTTCCATCAGTTCCGCAACTACGTCTACTCCCAGGCCACCATCATGTCCCTGTACGAAACCTACGCCGCCAAGGGCGAACCCGAACTCGTCCGCACCATCCACGCCATCGTCACCCACGCCTAGGGCGGCCGCCCTTCACGCGGGGCGGGCGAACCCGTCCCGCGTGAACAGCGCCTCCCCCCTGCCCGTCCGGACCTTTCGCCACGGCTTCGCGGAGCGGGTGGACGCACGCGGGAAAACGCCTTGCTAGAGAATATCTAGACTTAACGCTCCGACAATATTGATTATTTATATCCAATTGCCGTTCCGGTAAAATTTCGGGTAGTTAGAGGCCGTAAAGTCGTGATATAAGCGGGTACGCGATGGGCGGATGCGAAAAATCATCATTAATTCATTAAACTAATTGAAAATCGGACCGATAAGAGCCATTGGGACATAAGGGCCGATCGCAAGGACCGACAACGGTCCAGCGAGACAGAGTCGAACATGAACGAGAGAAAACAGGAATTGGCCGAACGGACGGCCGAGGTGCGGGAGGCGTTGGCCGATGCCGCCCGGCAGGCCGGGCGCGCCCCCGGGGACGTGACCCTGGTGGCCGTGTCCAAGCTGCATCCGGCTTCGGACATCCGCGACCTGGCCGAAACCGGCCAGACCGAATTCGGCGAGAACTACGTCCAGGAGGCCCTGGCCAAGCAGGACGAACTGGCCGGACTGAACGTCAACTGGCATTTCATCGGCGGGTTGCAGAGCAACAAGGCCAAATACGTGGCCGGGAAATTCGCCCTGGTGCACAGCGTGGATTCCGCCAAGCTGGCTCAGGCGTTGCATAAAAAGGCGACAAGCCTGGGCGTCGTCCAGGACATCCTGATTCAGGTGAACATTGCGGGGGAAACGCAAAAATCCGGAGTCACGGTGGAAGGCCTGCCCGAAATGGCCGAGGCGGTCCTCGGCATGGAGGGATTGCGGCTCGTCGGACTGATGACAATGCCGCCGTTTTTTGACGATCCCGAGCGCGCCAGGCCGGTGTTCGCCCGGCTGCGGGAGCTGCGCGACGGGTTGGAACCAAGGCTGGGCGTGCTCCTGCCGCACCTGTCCATGGGCATGACCGGCGACTTCGTCCCGGCCGTGCAGGAGGGGGCGACCCTGGTGCGCATCGGCACGCGGATTTTCGGGACGCGGCCGCCGCGCGGCTAAGAACAAAGCGGAGACAGCATGGATCTGGGTACCATAATCGGCATCGTCCTCTCCTTCGGACTGGTCCTGTCGGCCATCATGACGGGCTCCAGCCTGATCATCTTCGTGTCCGTGCCCTCCCTGCTTATCGTGGTGGGCGGCACCATCGGGGCCGGGCTGGTCAACTACCCCATGAACTACATCATCGGGGTCATCGGCGTCATCAAGAACACCTTCTTTTCCAGCCTGGATTCCCCGGCCGAGATCATCGACCGTTTCAAGGACTACGCCAACCGCGCCCGCCGCGAAGGCATCCTCTCGCTGGAACCGCTCATCAAGGAGATCGACGACGACTACATGCGCAAGGGGCTGCAACTGACCGTGGACGGCCTGGAACCGCAGACCATCCAGGAAATCCTGGAAACCGAAATATCCTACCTGGCCGAACGGCACGCCACGGGCGCGGACGTGGTCTCGGCCCTGGGCACCCTGGCTCCGGCCATGGGCATGATCGGCACAGTCATCGGCCTGGTGCAGATGCTCCAGACCATGAGCGACCCGTCCTCGATCGGTCCGGCCATGGCCGTGGCCCTGCTGACCACCCTGTACGGCGCGATCATCGCCAACCTCGTGCTCATGCCCATGGCGGGCAAGCTCAAGGCGCGCAGCAAGGAGGAAATCCTGCTGCGCGAAATGATCATGGAAGGCATCCTGTCCATCTCCAAGGGCGAGAACCCGCGCATCATCGAGGAGAAACTGAACAGCTACCTGCCGCCCAAGGACAGGATCGTCTCGGACTAACCATCCCGCCCGAGGGGGCGCGCCATGGCCAAGAAGAAGAAAAAACCGGACTGCGAGGACATGCCGCTGTGGATGGTCACGTTCGCGGACTGCATGACCCTCATGCTGACCTTCTTCATCCTGCTCGTGTCCATGGCCACCATCGACCAGCGGCGCAAGCTCGTGGCCCTGGGCTCCATCATCGGCACCTTCGGCTTCGACAAGGCGTCCTACGAGGTCTTTTCCAAGAAGGACACCAAGAAAACCGTTGAGCCCGGCCCCATCGATACCGGCGACCTGGAGCCGCTCCAGGCCCTGAAATGGGAAAACGTGGACGACGACATCAATTTTTCCTCCAGCCGGTTCGTCCAGATCTTGTCCATCAACGCCAGCCTCCTGTTCGGCCCGGACGGATACACCCTCAGTGCCGAAGGCCGGGCCACCCTGGGCCGCTTCCTGCCCCTGCTCAAGCAGGTCAAATACCCGCTGCTTCTGGCCGGGCACACCTCGGACCTGCGCGACGAAATGGACATGAACTACAAGCCCGAGGACGACCACCGGAACCCGGACCTCTCCTGGAAGCTTTCGCTGAACCGGACCCTGGCCATCTACCGCTACCTGCTCGACAGCGGCATGAGCCCGGACATGCTCCGCGTGGAGGCCTTCGGCAAGTACCGCCCGCACTACCCGCCGGACACCCGGGAAAACCGGGCCCGCAACCGGCGGGTGGACATCGTCCTGGACAAGCGCTCCAGCCGGTTGGGCGACCGCATCGTGGAGACCATGCCCGTGGTGCCCGAGCGCAAGGATTCCATGAGCGTGGACGGCTTCGAATTCGACGTCTCCACCCCACCGGAGCTGCGTTAGCCATGGGCAAGAAAAAAAAGGAAGAGCAATGTCCGCCCCTGGCCCTGTGGCTGGTGACCTTTTCGGACCTCATGACCCTGCTGCTGACCTTCTTCGTCCTGCTCCTGTCCATGGCCTCCATGGACAACTCGATCCTGACCAAGGTCACGCTGACCACGGCGGACCTCGGTCTGCTCGACAAACGCGGTTCGGGCCGGGTCAACGCCAAGGAACGGCTCATCGTGGAGCTTATGGAGAAGCCTTGGGAGGTCCTGGACAAACAACAGCGCATCAAGGACCTGCTTTTCCCGGATGACACCCTGCCCGACGAGATCAGCAAGTCCGACCTGAACGACAACCTCGACGTCCTGGCCAAGCAGGACGGCGTGGCCCTGGTCTTCACCGACCAGATCCTGTTCGCGCCCGGCGGATCCTCGTTGTCCGACAAGGGCAAATATCTCATGGCCCGGCTGGTGCCGATGATGACCCAGACCGATGCGCCCATCAACGTGGCCGGGTACGCCGACGCGTCCGACGCCAGCCGGACGCCGCTCGAACTGTCCGGGGACCGGGCCCTGGCGGTGCTCGCCTACCTGGTGGACAAGGGCGTGCCCAATGCGCGATTCTCCCTGTCCGCCTACGGCAACGCCTTCCCGGTGATCAATGAACTGGGCAGGCCGGTCGCCTCGCCCAAGAATCGGCGGGTGGAAATACTGCTCAAGACCGCCCGGCCCATCGGCGGATACTGACGAGTCGGAACTTGGCCTGGAAAAGTGGAACGATTGACGGTAAGCAATGGGTAACAACCCGCAGGAAAGGGAATCGCCATGGCGCAAGAAGAATTGACCCAGGAAGAAGGAAAAAAGAAAAAGAGCGGCTTGATCAAGTGGATCATCATCGTCGTCCTGCTGGCCGCGCTGGGCGTGG
Source organism: Desulfovibrio sp. Huiquan2017 (assembly GCF_017351175.1). Lineage (NCBI taxonomy): Bacteria > Pseudomonadati > Thermodesulfobacteriota > Desulfovibrionia > Desulfovibrionales > Desulfovibrionaceae > Desulfovibrio > Desulfovibrio sp. Huiquan2017. The sequence continues at coordinate 151,997 of NZ_JAFMPN010000004.1, forward strand.
GCGGCTGGTTCGGCTACAAGATGTTTTTCGCCACGCCCGCCGAGGACGCCGCCTCCCAACAGGACGCCGCGGGCGACCCCGGCAAGCCTGCCGAGCAACTGGAGGGCCAAATCGTGCCCCTGCCCACGTTCCTGGTCAACCTGGCCGATCCGCTGGGCCGCCGCTACCTGAAACTCGGGGTGGAGGTGGAGGTGCGCGACGCCGAGGCCCAGGCCGACCTGACCAAGTACGAGGCCAAGATCAAGGACACCCTGCTCCTGCTCCTGTCGAGCAAGACCTACGAAGGACTGTCCACCATGCAGGCCAAGGTGGAGCTCAAGCAGGAGATTGCCGACAGGTTGAATCAAATCATCGGCAACGGCGGGGTGCTCCGGGTCTACATCACGGAAATGGTCATCCAGTAGCACGCTTCTTGCTAGCTCCGTATCGGGCCGTCCCGTTTTTTGACGGCCCGGCCGGAGAACAACGTATTCAACGAGGTAAGCGATATGGCTGACGATCAGGATAAACTCGCGCAGGAATGGGCCGATGCCCTGCTGGAAACCGGCGATTCGGACGATCCCCTCGGGAGCCTGGACGATGTGACCGACCCGTCCGAGGCGGGCAGCGCCAACATGGGCAACGACGACGAGGCCCTGGCCGACGAGTGGGCCGCGGCCCTGGCCGAAACCGAGCAGGAAGAGGTCCGTCACGAAAAGGAACAGGCTTTCCTGTCCACCCAGACCCACGACTACGAACTGCCCGACATGGGCCCCGAAGCCAAGGCGGGCAGCTCCTCGGGCAAGCGGGACCTGGACTTCATCCTGGACATCCCCTTGGAGGTCTCGGCCGAACTGGGGCGCACCAAGCTGTTGATCAACGAGCTCCTGCAATTGGGCCAGGGATCGGTGGTCGAGCTGAACAAGCTGGCCGGCGAACCGCTCGAAATCTATGTCAACGGCAAATTGGTGGCGCGTGGCGAAGCCGTGGTCATCAACGAAAAATTCGGTATTCGGCTGACGGACATCATCAGCCCCATCGAGCGGGTGAAGCAGCTTGGCTAGTCCCGCTCCGGCCGTCGCCCCCATGCAACTTCCGGCCGTGGATTCGGGAGCGACCATCCTGACCACCGCCGGATACCTCTTCCTGCTGCTGGGCGTCATTTTTCTGGCCTACTGGCTGCTCAGGCGGTTCGGCGTCCCCGGCGCACTGGCCGGTTCCGGCCGGAACGGGCCCAGGCTGGTCAGCCGACTGATGCTCGGCAACCGCCAATCCGTGGCCGTGGTCCGCTACCGCGACAAGGACCTGCTGCTCGGCGTGACCGAGCACAACGTCACTCTCCTCGACGAGGGGGAGGCCGCCCCGGAACCGGAACAGACCGAGCGCAAGTCCTTCGCCTCGATCCTCCAGCGGAGCTCCGTCCGTGACTAGCCGCGTCCGCCTCGTCGCCCTGCTGGCGCTGCTGGCCGCCGTGCTTCTCCCGGCCCTGTCCTGGGCACAGGGGCCGGTCATCCCCAAGCTGTCCATGGAGCTGGCCGCGGGCCAGGCCGATCCGCAGGAAGTCTCCACGCTGCTGGAGATTCTCTTCCTGCTGACCATCCTGTCCCTCGCCCCGGCCATCCTGCTGACCATGACCTCCTTCACCCGGATCATCATCGTCTTCCACTTCATCCGGCAGGCCATGGGCACCCAGCAGATGCCGCCCAACCAAATCCTGACAGCCCTGGCCATCTTCATGACCATGGTCATCATGTATCCGGTGGGCAAGGCCGTCAACGAGACCGCGCTTCAGCCGTACATGAACGAGACCATCAATTTCACCGAGGCCCTGACACGGGCCCAGGTCCCCATCCGCCAGTTCATGTTCAAGCATACCCGCGAGAAGGACCTGTCCATATTTTACTCCATCACCAAGGAGCCGCGCCCCGAGAACAAGGCGGAGGTCCCGACCATCATGCTGGTGGCCGCCTACACCATCTCCGAACTCAAGACCGGCTTCACCATCGGCTTTCTGATCTACATCCCGTTCCTCATCCTGGATATGGTGGTCGCCTCCATCCTGCTGGCCATGGGCATGATGATGTTGCCGCCGGTCATGATCTCGCTGCCGTTCAAAATTTTGCTGTTCATCCTCATCGACGGCTGGAACCTGCTGGTGGGCTCCCTGGTCAACACGTTCCAGTGACCATGCGCACCGCGTCGCCCGGGGAGGAGTGCGTCCGAAATCCTTCCCTCAACCCCAACCGCCCCGGCAAGGAGGGCCTGAAATGACACCGGAATTCGTTGTCGGTTTTGCCAGACAGGCCATCGAAATGACCCTGGTCATCTCCCTGCCCATGCTCGGCATCGGCATGGCCGTGGGCATCTTCATCTCCATCATCCAGGCCGCCACCCAGATCCAGGAGATGACCCTGACCATGGTGCCCAAGATCATCGCCATCTTCCTTGCCCTCCTCCTGGCCTTCCCATGGATCATGGACAAGATGACCGCTTACACCACGAATCTCTTCCTGAACCTGCCCAACTACATCCGCTAGCCAAGCCCGGAGCCCGCCGCCACGCCGATGGTGACAAGTGGAGGGAAAGGGCTTAGATTCGGGGGTACGGTGTAAACGCCGCGCAAAATCAACCTGAACGAGAACCCATGACCAAGCAGACCCTTCCCAAGGAGTTGCCCGGCAGCAAGCTGCGGGCAGCCCTGGACCCGGCCACCATCCCTTACGCAACCAGCGCCGACGTTCCGGCCCGGAACGTCTATCCCAAGCTCCAGCCCCGGGCGATCCACGCCCTCTCCCTGGCCTTGGAGATCAGGGGTAACGAGCACAACCTGTATGTGGCGGGCGAGCCGAACATGGGCCGCACCTATTTCGTCAAGTCGTTCCTGAGGCCTGCGGCGGCCAAGACCGCGCCGCCGGCGGACTGGGTCTACCTGTACAATTTCGAGGACAGCGACAAGCCCATCGCCGTGTCCCTGCCCGCCGGGAGAGGACGCAAATTCAAACTGGCCCAGACCAAGGCGATGACCCACATCCGCCAGGAAATCCCGGCCCGCTTCGAAAAGGATTCCTTCCAGAAGAAGCACGAGCGCATCGTCAAGAAGTTCAACACCAAGCGCGAAGAGCTGTTCAACAAGATGGACGACACGGCGGAAAAGGAAAACTTTTCGCTGAGCCTGGACGACGAAGGCGTGCTGACCCTGTCCCCCATCGTGGACGGCGAGGTGGTCTCGGACAAAGACTTCGACAAGCTCAAACCCGCCCAGCGCAAACAGCTCAAGGCCAAAGGCGAGGAGCTGCTGGCCGGGGTCAGTTCCATCCTGCGCCAGATCAACCAGAACGAAACGGACATGCGCGATTCCGAATCCGCGCTGCAACGGGAAACAGCCCAGGCGGTGATGGCGGACATCTTCACGCCCGTGGCCGACAAGTTCAAGGACATCGAGGGACTGCCCGACTATTTCGAGGCCCTGGCGGAAGAGGTGGTGGACAACGTGGATCAGTTCACCCCGCGCGACAACTCCCTGGCCGGGCTGTTGCCGGAGTCCATGCCCACGGGCGAGGACTTCTTTACCCGGTTCGAGGTCAACCTGTTCGTGGACAATGGCAAGACCAAGGGCGCACCCGTGGTGGTGGAGGACCATCCCACCCCCTTCAACCTGCTCGGCTCCATTGAACGCGAAGCCGAGATGGGCGCGCTGTACACCGACTTCACCCTGATCAAGGCGGGCTCCCTGCACCAGGCCAACGGCGGCTTCCTGATCCTCAACGTGGAGGACCTGCTGTCCAACCCCAGCTCCTGGGAAGGCCTGCTTCGGGCGCTGCGGTCCGGGCAGTCGCGCATCGAGGACCCCGTGGACCCGGAACAGGTCCGCGCCCGGACCATCCAGCCCGAGCCCATCGACCTGGACCTCAAGGTGGTGCTCATCGGCACGGACGAGCACTACGAGGTCCTGCTTTACAGCGACGACAGGTTCGCCAAGTATTTCAAGCTCAAAGCGCATCTGCAACATGCGGCCGCACGCACGGCGGCGAACATCCGCAACTACATCTCGGTCATCGGGCAGACCGCCCGCGAGGCAGGCGTCCTGCCCCTGACCCGAGAAGCCATGGCCGGGCTCATCGACTTCTCCTCCCGGCTGGCCGAGGATCAGAAGAAGATGTCCCTGTTCATCCCGCTCATCCGCGAGCGCATGATCGAAGCCTCGGCCCTGGCCCGCATGGCGGGCAAGGAAGTCGTGGACATCTCGGCCATGAGCGAGGCGGTCCGGGCCAAGGACTACCGGGCCAACCTCTATGAAGAGGAATTCATGGCCGACTACGACCGCCAGGTTATCAAGGTGGACACGGACGGATACGGCACGGGCCGGGCCAACGGGCTGTCCGTGACCTTGTTCGGCGATTACGAGTTCGGATTGCCGCACCAGATTTCGTGCACCGCGGGCGTGGGCCACGGCGGCATCCTGGACCTGGAGCGCGAGGCCCAGTTGGGCGGCCCCATCCACACCAAGGGCATGATGATCATCAAGTCCTACCTGGTCCGGCTGTTCGCCCAGAACAAGCCCATCGTACTCACCGGGTCCCTGTGCTTCGAACAGTCCTACGCGGGCATCGAGGGCGATTCGGCCTCGGGCGCGGAGCTGGCCTCCCTGCTCTCGGCCCTGTCGGACACGCCCATCAACCTGTCCTACGCCATGACGGGCGCGGTCTCGCAGAGCGGCGCGGTCATGGCCGTGGGCGGCGTTAACCGCAAGATCGAAGGATTCTTCGAAGTCTGCCGCCGCCGCAAGCTGACCGGCCGCCAGGGCGTGATCCTGCCCGCCGACAACGTGGTCAACCTGATGCTCAAGGACGAGATCGTCCAGGCGGTGGACGAGGGCAAATTCCACATCTTCCCGGTCACGTCCATTGAGGAGGCCCTGTTCATCCTCACCGGGCTCAAGTGTGGCACGCGCGGCAAGAACGGCCAGTTCCCGCTCGGCACCCTCTATCGCAGGGTGGACCAGCGGTTGGCCGAACTGGCCGAGCTGGCGCTCAAGACGGCCTCCGGCTCCTGCGGGAAATAGCTCTTCACGCGGCGGGTGTCCGAAAAGGATGCCCGCCGCTTCCCTTTGCACGCCCGAAGGACGGATGCGCGGACCATGCGTTGACGCGGGCCCGGCGCGCCGTTAGTGTCAGGCAACCTCTGCAAAGGAGCCTCTCGAATGTACTGGATAGCGTTCGGCGACATACACGAATCCACCGGCTTGCTGGGGGCCGTGCCCGGCCTGGCCGAGGCGGACGGGGTCATCGTCACCGGGGACCTGACCAACCGGGGCGGACGCGAGTCGGCCAAACACGTGCTCGACGCCGTGGCCCGGTTCAACCCGTGCATCCTGGCCCAACCCGGCAACATGGATGAAGACGACGTGACCGTCTACCTCCGCGAACGGGACATGGACATACACCTGCGCGTGCGTGAATTGGCCCCCGGGCTCAAACTCATGGGCGTGGGCCTGTCCACTCCCACCCCCTTCGGGACACCGGGCGAGGTTCCGGAAGCCACCCTGGCCGCCTGGCTGGACGAAACCTACGCCCTGGCCGGGGATTTCGACCGGCTCATCTGCGTCATCCACGAACCGCCGCTCGACACCAAACTGGACCGTCTGTCCAACGGCCAGCACGTGGGCAGCCCCGGGGTGCGTGCTTTCCTGGAGCGGGTCCAGCCCGACCTGGCCGTCACCGGGCACATCCACGAGGCCAGGGGCGCGGACCGCATCGGCTCCACCCCGGTCCTCAACCCCGGCATGCTCGCCCACGGCGGATACGTGCGCATCAACTTCGACGGACGGACCCTGTCCGCCGATCTGGAGAGCGTCCGGTGAGCAAGATCGGCTTCCTCTGGGTGGGCAAGCTCAAGGAGCGTTTCTCCCAGGACGGATGCGCCCTGTACTGGAAGAAACTCTCGCGCTTCTTCCAGTTGGAGGAAACCGTCATCAAGGACGCACCCGGCAAACTCCCCCCCGCCGAGAAAAACAAGGTGGAAGGCGAACGCATCCTGGCCAAGGTCAAGCCCGGCGACATCCTCATTCTCCTGGATGAATTCGGCGAACGGTTGACCAGCCGCAAATTGGCCGACCTCGTCCAAAAATGGACGGACGCGCCCAACCAGCGCCCGGTCTTCGTCATCGGCGGCCCCTTCGGCCTGTCCGACGAGGTCAAGGCCGCCGCCCGCCACACCATCCGGCTTTCCGACATGACCCTGCCCCACGAACTGGCCCGGCTCCTGCTCCTCGAACAGCTCTACCGCGCCGGGACCATCCACAAGAACATGCCCTACCATCACGACTAGGCGCGAATCACGGAGAGATTTCCCATGCTCGACATCGACTATCTGGAACGTGTGGCCCACTACTTCGACTCCGGCGACTGCAAGTTCGAATTCGAAAACGGCGAGGAGGAACGCCGCCTGCTCATCCTCGACTTCCTCGAACATCTCATGGAACTGGGCGAAAAGGCTGACGAACTGGCCACCAAGCTGATCTTCAAGGACGCCTACGCCACCCTCCTGACCGAGGAAGGCGTGGCCCAGGCCGAGACGGACGAAAAGAACGGCGCCAACGGGGACTAGCCCCGGGACGACGAAGAGCGGCCCCTCGGGCGAACGCCCTTTTCCCTTGCGGCCGCCTGGGCCGCTTTGCGGATCGGGCCTAGTCCATGTTCCGGACCATGCCGCCCGAGGTGGTCAGCACGCTGTCGCCCAGATCGATGGACACCACGCCGTCAAACCACAGGGGGAGCATGGTCGCGAGATCGTAATAGCGCACCAGCGAGAGTCGGCCCTGGCTCTCCAGGCCCGTATTCTTGTTCTTGGCGACGAACGAATCGATATCCGCAGTGAGCATGACCACCCGCAAGGAGCCGACCTCCTTCATGCCCCGGAAGACGAATCCCTGCTCCTCGGGGAACCGGAAGGTGAATTCCGAGTCCTTTTTCTGCAGCCGCACGGGCATGCACACGTCGCCGGACCTGTAGGCGCCTTCGGGAATGACGAAATCGTTTTGCACGTCGTCGGCGGACAAAATATTCATGTCCATGTTGTCCTTGAACTCCCGGATGTCCCGGCCATGACGGTCGGAGGTGAACGTGATGTCCAGCGGCTCCGGCAGCGCCAGGGGCTGGCCCATCACCTTGGCGTCGGCCATGCGCAGACGCCAGGCCATCCTCTCGGCGTCCATGGCGGTTTCGACCCCCAGGGAGCTTTCCAGAAGGGGAATCTTGAGCGCGGGTTTGCCTTTTTTCGCCACCTGGAGCAAGGCCCCGGACCTGTACTCGGCCGAGGCGGGGGCATAACGGAACGCGACGGGCTCGGCGACCGGCTGCAAGGGAGCGCGCTCCAATGCCGATTGCAGGCTGTCGTCCGCTTGGGCCTCCGGCGGCAGGTCCGGTTTCGCGTCCGCTTCCGTAATCTCCCGCATTTCACAGACGATCAGTGTGCCGATATCCTTGATTATGCCGGAGATGGTCAGCGTCGTGGTCGACTGCACCGGGAGCATCTGTTTGGTGAAGGCGGCGGAGATGGAGATGGCGCCGGGTTGATCAGCGCCCTGCCATTTGACCGTCAGCTTGCTGTCGTACGCGAAGACATAGCATTCCCTGCCGTTTATCTCCTTCACGCCTTGATAGACGTAGGCCGGGGACGGCTCCGGAAAAACAATCTGCATGTCCTTGGATTGGAGGGCCTCCAGGGGCAGGGGGATCGAGGGCGCGCCGATGGCGAACGTCCCGGAGGGAAGTCCGAGTTCCAGCAACGATTTCTCGCCCAGCCCCCATTCGTCGACCACCGGCGTCTCATGCACGACCTTGTCGGCCATGTCCTCGCCCCGGGCGTCGGTCGTGAACGAGACGGCATAGAACGGCTTGGTCCCCTTGGCGACGCCGAAGGACCGCATGTTCTCCAGGGTCACGTCCCAGGCCACCCGCTCCCCGGCCTCCTTTGTCGAATAGCGGGCGTCATAGGCCATCATCGGCACCATTTTCCCGACTTTGCCCTTGCCGACCATGATCATGCCGACCTCCGTGCGGGTGTGCGTCGAGCCGGTCCCGTAACGGAACTCGGTCAGTCCGTTAGCGTCCGGCCCGTCCGGGCCGCCGAGGCTGTGTTGGCAGGACGGCAGGAACAGAAGACAGACGAAGAACAGAACCGAAAGACGAGCGTACATGGCGAATCCCTTTGCTGAAACGTTGCCGGACGGGGTGGTCTCACCGCAACCCGGGGCCGGGCTGCGAAGGTCCCCCGTATGCCGTCGCACGGCAATGAGCAAGTATTCTTCTACATCATTATATGATGCTATGCTTGCCGCATGGACCACAGAAGTTAACAATAAAAAGCGCCCCCCGTCGCGGACGGGGGGCGCTTTCGATCGTTTGTTTTCCGGGAACGACAGCCCCCTACTTAGCCAACCGGGCGAGGTCGGCCTCGCGGATTTCCTTGCGCTTGATCTTGCCGGAGATGGTCTTGGGAAGTTCGTCCACGTATTCGATGACGCGCGGGTATTTGTACGGCGCGGTCAATTCGCGGACGAACGCCTGGAGCTGCTTGGTCAGCGCCTCGTCGCCTTCGTAGCCGGGAGCGAGAACGACCGTGGCCTTGACGATCTGGCCGCGCACGTCGTCGGGCAGGCCGGTCACGGCGGCCTCGATGACCGCCTCGTGGGCCACCAGGGCGGACTCCACTTCGAACGGTCCGATGCGGTAACCCGAGGACTTGATCAGGTCGTCAGTGCGGCCCATGAACCAGAGGTAGCCGTCTTCGTCGGCCCAGGCCTTGTCGCCGGTGTGATACCAACCGTGGCATTTGACGCAGGCGGTCTTTTCCGGTTCGTCCATGTACGAGTCGAACAGGCCGAGCACGGGTGAGTCGATGTTGATGCAGATCTCGCCTTCCTCGCCCTGGGGCACTTTGTTGCCCTCCTCGTCCATGAGCGCGATATCCCAGCCGGGCACGGGCTTGCCGATGGAGCCGGGCTTGGGCTCCATGAACTTGAAGGTGGCCACCTGCAGGGTGGTCTCGGTCTGCCCATACCCCTCGAAGATGGGCATGCCCACCGCCTTTTGCCAGGCATGGAAAACCGAGTCGTTGAGCAATTCGCCCGCCGTGGTGCAATGCCGCAGGCTGGAGAGGTCGTATTGCGACAGGTCCTCGCGCACCAGGAAGCGGTATATGGTCGGCGGCGCGCAAAAGGTGGTCACCTTGTTATCGGCCACGACCTTGAGCAGGTCGCCGGGATGGAACTTGCCCCGGAAATCCCAGACGAAGATGATCGCCCCGGCCATCCACTGGCCGTAGAACTTGCCCCAGACCGACTTGCCCCAGCCCGTGTCGGACACGGTCAGGTGGATGTCGCCCTCTTCCAGGTCGTGCCACAATGCGCCGGTGGTGTAGTGGGACGCGGCGTATTTGTGGTTGTGCAGGACCATCTTGGGCAGCCCCGTGGTACCGGAGGAAAAGAATATGACCATGGGGTCGTTGCCGCCGGGGGAGTCCGGGGTGCGCGGAAAATGCGCGTCGCCCGAGGCCAGCAGCCCGTCATAATCGGTCCAGCCGTTTTCGGCCGTGCCGCCCACCTGGACGAGCCGGACCAGGCCGGGGCAGTCCGGCCGGGCGCGGTCCACGCGCTCCACGATGGAGTCCTCGCAGACGATCATGGAAATGCCCGCGTAGTTGACGCGCTCGCGGATGTCCTTGCGGGTCAGCAGGGACGGGGACGGGATGGGCACCGCGCCGATGCGGTGCAGGGCGAGCATGGTCACCCAATATTCCACCCGGCGGTAGAGGATGAGCATGACCCGATCGCCCTTTTTCACGCCCTTGGCGACCAGAGCGTTGGCCAGCCGGGAGGAGGATTCCTGGAAATAGCCGAAATCGAGATCGCGCCGGTTGTAGTCGTCGTCCACGTGGATGAGCGCCAGGGTCTTCGGGTCCTTGGCGTCCAGGACGTCGAAGGCGAAGTTGAAATCATCGGGGCATTCCGGTGTGTATCGTTCGCAAAAATCCTTGTATCCGGCGTATTCTTCTTTGGTAAACATAGGGGTTTTCTCCGTGATTCGAATCAGGTTTTGTGATTTTTCCCGCAACAAAAATCGGTAAACTTTTCCGGGCGGGTCGGATGTTCTCCGACCGGCCCTATAGAATCACGTCGAGAAAACGAACGGATTTGCCATCCAGGCCGCGCAGGGCATGGGGCGTTTCCGAGTTGAAATAAAATGAATCGCCGGGCTCGACGATGATCGGCTCACCGCCGAGACGCACCTCCAGACGACCTTCGAGCACGTAGATGAATTCCTGGCCCCGGTGGGAGGTCTCGGTCATGTCCTCGCCGGACTTGGGCGGGACCGTGATCAGGAAGGGCTCCATCTCGCGTCCGGCGAATTTGTAGCCCAGGGACTTGTAGTCGTAGTCCTTGCGCCGGTCCACGGAGAAGCCCTCGTCCTTGCGCACCAGCGAATAGGACTTCAGGTGCGGCTCGCGGCCGGAAATGAGCGTGGTCAGGTCCACACGGCACAGCCGGGACACGTCCAGCAGATAGCCCACCGGAATCTCGATGGTCCCGGACTCGTAGCCAGTGACCTTCTCCTCGCTCACGCCGAGCAGGTCGGCCATCTCCTTGGGCGTCCAGCCGACGCCTTCGCGCACGCCCACCAGACGGGGCGCGATCTCCTTGTACTGTTCCATTCCATACCTCCTGAAAAAGCGGACTCTTCAAAACATCTCGGCCATCGCGCCGAAGCGGCGCAGGGCTGCAAGCGTCCGGAAAAGTCCCTTTCCCGGAAGCGCATGCCGCCCTGTTGCCCTACCCTTTGCCGAAACGGACGGCAAGGGATTCGGGGGGAACCTCCCTGAAGAAGGTTCCCCCCGAATCTTTTCCGCATATCGCCGCTACGCGTCCGGCCACAGGTCGGCGGCCAGTTCGCGGAGCTTGTATTTCTGGATCTTGCCCGAGGCGGTCATGGGATAGGCCTCCACGAACGTCACGTATTTCGGAATCTTGTACCGGGCGATCTTGCCCCGACAGTAGTCGATGACGTCCTCGGCCTCCAGGTCCGCGTCGCCCTTCCTGATGACGAAGGCGCCGCATTCCTCGCCGAACTTGCCGCTCGGCACGCCCGCCACTTGCACATCGAGAACGCCGTCCATCTGGTACAGGAATTCCTCGATCTCGCGCGGGTAGATGTTCTCGCCGCCCCGGATGATCATGTCCTTGAGGCGGCCGGTGATGGTCAGGTAGCCGTCCTCGGCCATGACCCCGAGGTCTCCCGAATGCAGCCAGCCCTCGTCGTCGATGGCCGCCCGGGTGGCCGGCTCGTTGTTGTAGTAGCCCTTCATGACGTTGTAGCCCCGACAGCAAACCTCGCCGACCTCGCAGGGAGGGCATTCCTCGTTGGTCTCGGGATTAACCACCCGGACCTCGATCTCGGGCATGGCCCGGCCCACGGTTTCGGTCATGTGCTTGAGCGAATCGCCCACCACGGTCTGGCTCATGACCGGGCTGGCTTCCGTCAACCCGTAACAAATGGTGATCTCGCGCATGTTCATCTGCTCGATGACCCGCTTCATGACCTCCACCGGGCAGGGCGAACCGGCCATGATCCCGGTGCGCAGCGACGAGTAGTCGAAACGCGAGAACAGCGGATGGTCAAGGATGGCGATGTACATGGTCGGCACGCCGTACACGGCGGTACACCGTTCCTGGTCGATGGCGGCCATGACGTCGAGGGGCAGGAAGTCCTCCAGGATGACCATGGTCACCCCGTGGTTGACCGCGGCCATAACCCCGAGCACGCAGCCGAAGCAATGGAACAGCGGCACGGGCAGGCAAAGCCGGTCGCCGGGCACGAACTTCTGGTTCGCGCCGATCCAGTACCCGTTGTTGAGGATGTTGTAATGGGTCAGCTGCACGCCCTTGGGGAACCCGGTGGTGCCCGAGGTGTACTGCATGTTGACCACGTCGTGCGGGTCCAGGGAAGCCTGCCGTTCGGCGTATTGCTCGTCCGAAACCATGGCGGCCATGGCCTGGAGCTCGGGGATGGAGTACATGCCCCTATGTTTTTCGTGGCCCAGGAAGAAGACCCGCTTCAAATGCGGGAACTTCTCGCTTCTGAGCTGGCCGCGCTCCTGGGTGCGCAGTTCCGGAATCTGCTCGTAGGTGGTGGTCAGGTAATCGTGGTCACGGTATTGGCCGATGATGAACAGGTTCTCGGTCTCGGAGTGGCGGAGCAGATATTCCAGTTCATGGGAGCGATAGTGGGTGTTGACCGTGAGCAGGACCGCCCCGATCTTGGCCGTGGCGAACTGCAAGGCCACCCAGTAAGGCACGTTGTTGGCCCATATGGCCACCTTTTCGCCTTTCTTGACGCCGAGCCCCATCAGCCCCTTGGCGATGGTGTCGGTCAATTCGTCGAATTCCCGGTAGGTCAGGCGGAAATCCCGATCCACGTAGACCACGGCCTCGGTGTCCGGGTGTTGTCCCGCGATCTCGTTCAGCAGGTTTCCGAGGGTAATTTCTCGAAGTGCACTCATACACCCTCCTTATTCCGGGAAATACAGGACCGCGTAGATCTCGGCCTTTTCATCCCCGCCGCAGGCCACGTTGTGGGGCACGATGGAGTTGAAATAGACGGAGTCGCCCGCTTCGAGGATCTTCTCCTCCTGGGCGTAGCGAACCCGCAACTTACCGGAATGGACCACGATGAACTCCTCGCCCTCGTGGGAGGACAGGGATTCGTCCCGGGCCGACTCGGGCAGCAGCTCGATGAAGAACGGCTCCATGTGGCGGTCGGTCTTGCCCTTGCCCAGGGAGTGGAAGATCAGCCCGGTCTCCTTGCCGTCGGGGTGCATGACCAGCTCCTCCTCGCGCTCGTCCAAACGGGTGATCAACGGGTCGCTCGAAACGAGGTCGTCCATGAAGGTGCCCAGGCGGACGCCTAGGGCGCGGGCCAGCTTTACCAAAGGCCGCAAGGAGGGGTACATGTCCTCCTCTTCCACGGCACGGATGAAATCCCCGGACAGAGTGGTTCTGTCGGACAACTCCTCAATGCTCAGATTCTGCTTCTCACGATAGGCGCGAATCCTCTTCCCGATCGTACTCATGTTGTCTCTCCGTTTTCGATGGCAAACGCTGGCGCAAGGCCTCTTTCTCCGCTGACGGAAGCGTCGGTGGACGACCGTCGACCCTGCGTGTAGCGGATATAAAGCCATTTGTCACCTTTTGACGAAACCTCCCTGCTCAACCGTTAGACCGGTTGCCTTCCAAAGCGACCGAGTGTACCTTTTCCCTTCACGCCATTTTCGAGAAAACGAGGCATCGACGTGACCCCTGACGATACTCTGACACTAAACTTTTCCCTCAAGGGAAACAGCCGCGCCACGGGCGCTCCCAAGCCGTCCCGCACCGCAGGCGCGTCCAGGCCGCGGCGCACCCCGGCCGACGCCCGCGCGGTCAAGATCTCGGGCGCCTTCTCCACCCAGGAGACGGCCATGGTCGGCACCGGCACCACCCGGCGCAAGACCGTGCAGAAATCCTTCTGGTTCGCCGAGGAGATCGAGCCCGCCCCGGACGGGGACCGCATGGTCCGGGTCCAGCCTTTGAACACCCACAACGTCCCTTCCGGACCCAAGGAAGACGTCCCCTTTCCCGATTTTCTCGCCCGCTTCAGCCCCGAGATCGAATTCTACCAGGCCGAAGTCTACCCCCGTATGCGGGAGCTCTCGGACACCCTCCAACGGGCCGAGGAGCAGCGCGGCCAGGGGGCCCTCTACTCCGCCCAGTTCGAGTTCGAATCCGCCCTGGGGCTGGACGAACAGAACGTCCGGGCCAATTTCGGCCTGGGTCTGACCTACCTGGCCCGGGGCGATGCGGACAAGGCAAGCGACATCTTCCGGCGCGTGGTCGCCCTGGACGCCGCCTTTTCCCCGGAGCACAAGCACCTGTTCAACGAATTCGGGATCAACCTGCGCAAATCCGGGCTCACGGATCAGGCCGTGACCTACTACGCCCGGGCGCTCGAGATCACCCAGGACGACGAAAACCTGTTCTACAACATCGCCCGTGCCCACTATGAACGCGGCGACGAAACCGAATGCCGGAAGTTCCTGCAACAAGCTCTGGAACTGGCCCCGACCATGGACGTCGCCCTCCAATTCCTCGACTTTCTCGACAACAAGGCGAGCTGACCGTGTCTCTCGCCCTGGACAGGGTCTCCTTTGCCTATCCCGACGGCCCGGTCATCCTCAAGGACGCCTCCCTGACCCTTGCGCCCGGCGGCTATCATCTCCTGCGCGGCCCGTCCGGCGCGGGCAAGTCCACCCTGCTGCGCCTGCTCTGTCGCCTGGAGGAGGCCCAGGGCGGAACCATCTCCTTCAAGGGCACGCCCCTCCGCGACATCGCCCCGCCCGAGCTGCGCCGTTGCGTGGCCTATGTGCAGCAGTTGCCCTCGCTCCTGCCCGGCACGGTGCGCGACAATCTATTCCTGCCCTTCGCCTTCAAGGCCAACGCGGGCCTGACCCGGCCCTCCGACAAGGAGATCACGGCCCAGCTTTCGGTCTTCCTCCTGGAGGGCATCACCCTGGAATCCCGGGCCGACAAGCTGTCCGTGGGCCAGGCGCAGCGGATCTGCCTGATCCGTTCCCTGCTCCTGTCGCCCGAGGTCATCCTCCTGGACGAGCCCACCGCTTCCCTGGACGCCCACTCCGCCGGTGTGGTCCTGGACCGCACGCGGGAGCTGGCCGAAAGCGGCGTGACCGTCGTCATGATCTCCCATTCCGAAGACGTGCCCGAAGGCGTGACCCATTTCATTGCATTACAAGATCAAGGGCTGGTGCTGTCGTGACCCCGCACATCATCGAAATCGGCCCATGGCAGCTCGTCCTCTGTCTTGGCTTCGTGCTCCTGGCGGGCGCGACCTCCTTCGTCCACAAGCTCGGCCTGGGCCGCGATCTGGCTGTGGGCACGGTGCGCACCTTCGTACAGCTCTTCCTCATGGGCTTCGTGCTCAAATTCGTCTTCGAGGTGCGCCTGGCTTGGCTGATCCTGCTGCTATTCGCCTTCATGGTCGCGGCCGCCGTGCATACCATCCGGGGCCGGGTCAAGGAACGGACCATCCCCTTCGCCATCCCCACGTTCCTGTCCATGCTTGTGTCCTACGCCCTGGTCTCCATAGTGGTCACCGGGGTCATCGTGGGAGCAAAGCCGTGGTGGACGCCGCAATATTTCATCCCCCTGGCGGGCATGATCGTGGGCAATTCCATGAACGCCATCTCCATCTGCCTGGACCGGCTTTTTTCGGACCTCAAGGCCCGCCGCAACGAGGTGGAGATGCGGCTTGCCCTGGGCGCGGACTTCCGGGAAGCGTCGCGGGACATTCTGGCCGGAGCCGTGCGGGCGGGCATGATCCCGTCCATCAACTCCCTCATGGCCGTGGGGTTGGTGTCGCTCCCCGGGATGATGACCGGCCAGATATTGTCCGGCACGGATCCGTTGACCGCCATCCGCTATCAGATCGTAGTCATGCTGATGCTAGTGGCGTCCACTGCCGTGGGGGCGATGATCGTCACGGATCTGGTGCGAAAGCGGTGTTTTTCCAAGGGGCAGCAATTGTTGCTCCGATAGGGACCGGCCTGGGCCCCTGCTCTTTCCTTTTCCTCTTTAAGCGGCGCGGGCTCCTTGTGATGGCGAGAGCCGCCGGGCGGGCTTTGCCCCGCCCAATGCTCCATGCCCTTTCGGGGGCTCTTCTTTTTTGCCAGCCCAAAGATGGATGAAAAAAGGCATTGGAGGGAGCGTGGCCGCCCGGGGGATCGACGCGGAGGCGCGGACAAAATCTCGACACCCCTCCCTGGCCAGCCGTCCGGCGACTCCCCTTCAACCCCGAACGGACATCAAGCCGCGTTGCCCCGTTGCCGGGGCAAAACCAAAGCGACAACCACGGCCAGCAGGGCAAGCGCCCCGCCCATCAGGAACGGAGCTCGAGGCCCGATCAAATCCCAGGCGAGTCCGGCCGCCAGATTCCCGACCAGGGAAAGAAGCCCCGTGAGCATAAGAAAGAACCCCATGGCCGTGCCCCGACGCTCCGGAGGAAGCCCCACGGCGATGAGGGCCTTGCCCACGCCCTCGGTCAGGCCCATGTACAGGCCGTAAACGGGAAACAACACCCATATCCACCAGTCGGGCCCGGACAGGGCGAAGCCGAAATAGGTCAGGGCATAGAGGGTCCATCCGCCGAGCATGAGACCCCACCGCCCGAAGCGGTCGCTGAGAATGCCTGCCGGATAGGCCGTGGCCGCATAGACCAGATTGAACAGGACATAGGCCCCGATGACGTGCAGGTCGCTGAATCCCAGATCGCGGGTCCGCAGCAGGAGCAGGGCGTCCGTGCTGTTGGCCAGAGCAAACAGGGACAGCAGGACCAGGGCACGCCAGTAGGAACGGGGCAGCCCCCGCAGGGACTCGCGGAACGGGCGACGCGAGGTCGAAGCGGCCGGGGCGGGGGAGGCGTCTCTGAGACGGAAGGTGAACCAGACCGCGACCACGCTCGGCAGGGTGGCCAGCAGAAATATGGTTCGATACGCGCCGGGCAGCAGTGCGAGAAGCCCCATGGACAACAACACGCCCACGATGGCCCCGGCCGTGTCCATGGCGCGGTGGAACCCGTAGGCCCTTCCGGCCATGGCCGGGGGCGCCGCGTCCGCGATCATGGCGTCCCGGGCCGTGGTGCGCAGCCCCTTGCCCGACCGATCCAGAATACGCGCGGCAAAGACCACGGGCCAGGAAGCGGCCAGGGCGAGCAGCGGCTTGGACAGGGCGCCCAGACCGTATCCGGCGCGGACGAAGGGCGTGCGCCGCCCCATACGGTCGCTCTGCCAGCCGGAGGCTCCCTTCATCAGGCAGACCACGGCCTCGGCCGCGCCTTCCATGGCCCCGAGCACCGTCGCCGGAGCGCCGAGCACCGAGACCAGGAACAGAGGGACCACCGGATAGACCATTTCCGAGGCCACGTCGGTGAAAAAGCTGACCCAGCCCAGGGTCAGGATGGATCGCGGAAGCGAGGGTTTGGACCCTGGTCGGAAGAAATGCGGCATGATCAGTGGCGTCCGTTTGCAATGGGGCCGCGCGTCCCGGGTCGGGCGCGGCGGGCCGCGCAGGACTTGCGGGCCGTCCGGGCCGATGCTCCCGGCGCGCCGCGAAGATTCCCGGGGCATTCCGCACCGATCCGGAGGAGGCGTTTGTCGGCGGCGTTCAGTCTGCGCATGGGCGTATCTTGAGCCCAAAAAAAGGAGAATTCAACAAGGTTGTGGGCCGGAACCGGGCCATCGCCCAACGCCGTGGCCACGGCGCGGGGCCCGGATGCCCGACGGACGGACCGTCACAGGTGAAGTCGGCGTCAATCCAGCGAGAGCTGAGGACCGGCGGCCCGCACGAGGTCGAGGTCGGCGGCGTCGGCCGTCTGGTTGAGGGTCAGGGTTTGCCGGGGTTGGTAGGCCCGGAGAAAGGCCATGCGGCGCAGTTCAAGGCGCTCGAACCGGGTACGGCGCTCACCGAGAAGATTCTCGATACGGCGTCGGCGCGCCTCTTCGGACAGGGCCGGGACCTGCTCGGAACCGGTGGCCGGAGTTTGCGCCTCGGCAACCACGACCGGGGCCTGGGGGCCGGCGGGTTCGGATTGGAGGAATGCGGGCAGCTCAAAGGCCTCGCCGCTGACCACGGCGGCATATTTTCCCTCGATGACCTGGGCCGGGTTCTTGTCGTTGGCCGCATACTCGTAGGTGAACTCGCCGAGGGTGTAAGCGGTGGACGCGTATTGCAGGGGCGCAAACGCGAATCCCCCCGCGCCGAGCAGCGGCGCGACCACAGCGCAACCGGACAACGGTCCGGCTCCGGACAGCAGTATAAAGGCGCAAAAAACAACTTTGACGAACAGGGTCCGTGCGACCGATTTCATGGACTCTCCAGTCATTGCGGACTGTCCACGCATGCCCCCCCAGGCTTGGCAACACGGGGCAAGCATACGGCATTTTTTCGCATTGGACAATCTTTTCAAAGCATTTTAACAGGTTGTCGCGATCCACTGGATTGCAGACAAATACACAAATTATCTCAATCAATTACTTACTTTCCCACATTGGAGAAAAATCGTTCATCCCGCCCGGGCGAGAAAAAACCGTTGCCTGAAATCATTGGAGAAGCCTGAGAAAGGGCGATGCACGGCCGCCTTTACCTGGACCGCCCAAAGAGGTAATTGACGGTGCGTATGGTACAGGAACAGCCCAAGAAACGGACCCCGTCCAGGTTGGCGGCACTGCCCCTGGCCGTGGCCTGCGCGGCGGTGCCCCTGGGAGCGCTGTTGTCGCGGTTCGCCGGGTCCGGCCCGGAGAGTTCGCCGTTCCTTCCCTGGGCTGTCCTGGCGGCCTTGGGCACGGTACGCGCCATTTTATTCCGGCGCTCCGGGCAGCGGCTGCGGCCCCGCTTCTTCGCCGAACTGTGCATGTTCGCCGGACTGTCGGCCCTCGTCATCCTCTACCAGCGCGACATCCTGCAACAATTGAGGGGATTCACGCCCTTCGTATCCGAACTGGTCCCGGTGATCATGCTCGGCTTCTGCGGATTGTGGGTCATGACCTTCGGGCGGCCCGACCGCGCGGCCTTCCAGCGATGGGGCGCGGTCCTCGGACTGCTCTGCGTGTTGGATCTGGCCGTGGAAGGGTTCATTTACCGCGCCGCGCCGTCCATGCGCTGGATCGGCGAGACGGACCTGCTGGCCGGGCTGCTGCTGATCTGCCTGTGCGCCTCCCTCAGGCCCGGCCTGGCTGACGACGGCCTGTATGAGCCGGACCAGGGCGCGCCGGTCTTCCGGGCCCTGATCCTGGCGGGCTTGCTGGCTACCCTGTCACGCACCGGACTGTTCGCCGCCGCCTGGATATATCTCTGTTTCGGCCGAGGCGGCTGGAAACTCCGCACCGCCGTATTCCTGGCCTTTTTCACGGGCCTGGCCGCAACTTTCCAGCTACCGTTCACGCCTTCGGACCTGGCCCGGTACGTGGACTACTGGCTATGGGCCAAGTCCCTGGCCCTGTTCTCGCGGGAACCGGCCCTGCTGATCGCCGGCCTGCCCCTGGATCACGCCCTGCCCTTCACCTTCCCGCCCGAGATGGCCCCCATCTGGGAGCGGGTCACGGATTCGCCCACTCTGTTCGGCGCGCATTTGCCCCAGGTGCCGTCCTTCTGGCTGCGCTTCATCCTGGGCTGGGGCGGCATCCTGCCCACGGCCTGCCTGACCGGACTGTTCGTCCTGGTCTCCCGGCGGCTGACGCGCATGGGCGCGGGGCTGGCCGCCGTCCTGTTCGTCCAGGGCATGTCCACCCCGCTTCTCTACGATCCGTCCACCGGGGCCATGGCCGGGCTGGCCCTGCTCCTGGCCCTGTCCGCCTGTCGAACGGTGCCATCCCCCGGCCGAAACGGTGAACCCGACGCCGGACTGCACTCCGCCCCTCAAACCGAAGACGACCCGGTCCGCGAGTGGGACCTGCGCCCTCTCTAGACCGCCCGAGACATCCATGACGAAATTTTCCGATACGGCCCCGATCCTGGTCACCTGCCCCCGGGACATGCCCGAGCACCTGCACGGCGAACTGACCGCCCTCGGCTTTGCCCAGGCCATCCCCCTGGACGCGGGCGTGGAAGTGCGCGGCACGCTGAACGACTGCATGCGCCTGAACCTGTGGGTGCGCACGGGACACCGGGTGCTCTTTGAATTGAAACGGTTCCGGGCGTTCGACGCTGACGAGCTGTACCGCGAGGCCAAGCGTATCCCGTGGGAGGAATACATCCCGGCGGACGGGTATTTCCGAGTGGACGCGTCCGTCCGCGACACCACGGTCAACGATGCGCGCTTCGCCGGGCTGCGGGTCAAGGATGCCGTGGCCGACCGGTTCACCGAACGGACCGGCGCGCGGCCGGACTCCGGGCCGGACACCCACGGGGTCTGCCTGTTCCTGCACTGGCGCGAGAATCGGGCCACGCTCTATCTGGATACCACGGGCGAGCCCCTGCCCCGGCGCGGCTACCGCAAGCGCCCGCACAAGGCCCCCATGCAGGAGACCCTGGCCGCGGCCTGCATCCTGGCCTCGAACTGGCCCGAACTGGCTCGGCGGGGCGGGCACTTCATCGCGCCCATGTGCGGATCCGGAACCCTGGCTATCGAGGCCGCGCTCATGGCCATGAACGGCGCGCCGGGCCTGCTGCGCGACAATTTCGCCTTCATGCGCGTGATCGGCTTCGAGCCCGAGGCCTGGGACGAGATGCTCGGTGCAGCCGAGGACTCCGAAATCCCGGAGATCAAGGGCCGGATCATCGCCACGGACCACGACCCGGAGGCCATCGAGGCGGCCCGGGACAACGCCCGGCTGGCCGGGGTGGGCGACTTCATCGAATTTTCCGTCTGCGATTTCACACGGACCGAAGTGCCCGAGGGACCGGGCGTGGTCATGCTCAACCCGGAATACGGTATGCGCCTGGGCGATATGGCCGAACTGAAAACGGTCTACCGGGGCATCGGCGACTTCTTCAAGCAGCACTGCGGTGGCAAGACCGGTTTCATCTTCACCGGCAACATGGACCTGGCCAAATGCGTGGGCCTGCGCACCAAACGGCGGCGCGTCTTCTGGAACGCCAAGATCGAATGCAGGCTGCTGGAATACGAATTGTATGAAGGGACCCGCAAGGGCGGAACGGACTAGCCGGTTCCCGCGGCATCGGACCCCGGCGGGAGGATCGTGGAAAACCGGCCCCATGGGGGTGGATCATTCAAAGGTTCACGCGTATATCCTCCCGACCATGAAGGAATCCCCGAATTACACTTACGTACTGCTCGTCCTGAGCATGATGTTGTGGGGCGGCACCTGGGTGGCCGGGCGGGTCCTGGCCCAGTCGGTGCATCCCATGACCGCCGCCGTGCTGCGTTTCGGTCTGGCCTCGGTCATCCTGCTGTACATGTGCTGGCGGGCCGAGGGACGATTGCCCAGGCTCAAGCGTGATCAGATTCTGCCGGTGGTCTTCCTGGGAGCCACCGGAGTCTTCGCCTACAGCTACTTCTTCTTCACCGGCCTGCAAACCATCCCGGCCGGGCGGGCCGCACTCATCGTGGCCTGCACGCCGGTGTGCATCGCCCTGCTCTCGGCCGTGTTCTACGGCGAAAAGTTCGGCCCGTTGCGCATCCTCGGAGGCCTGATTTCCCTGGTGGGCGTGTCCGTGGTCATCGCCGACGGCGACCCGCTGGCCCTGCTGGCCGGTGGCATGAACCCGGGTGATTTCATGATCCTCGGCTGCGTGGTCAGTTGGACCGCCTACACCTTGGGCGGACGCTCGGTCATGAAACGGCTGCCGCCGCTCTCGTCCGTGGCCTGGTCGAGCTTCACGGGCACCCTCATGCTCCTGCCCGTGGCCCTGAACCAGGGACTCATCGCGGACCTCGGCCGCGTCCGGCCCGTGGACTGGGGGTGCGTGGTCTTTCTCGGCTTTCTGGCCACGGCGCTGGCCTATTATTGGTACTACCGGGCCATCAACGTCATCGGCGCATCCCGGGCGGGCATATTCATCAACATGGTCCCGGCCTTTGCAGTGCTTACCGGCTTCCTGCTCCTGGGCGAGCCCATTCACCTTTCCCTGGCCGTGGGCGGAACCATGGTCATCACCGGCGTGTACCTGACCAACCGGGCCTGACCGCCACCGTTGCCAATCCCGCGCCCAGGGCGCATACTCGTTCCGCCAAGGAGGATCGCATGGACGACAGAATCGAACGGTTGGAGAGCCTTCTCGCCCTTCAGGACCGAACCATGGAAAAATTGAGCGACCAGCTCTTTGACCAGCAAAAACAGATCGACGGCCTCCACCGGCTGGTGGAACGCCTGGCCCAAAAGATCCGCGCCCTGGACGAGGAGATGGAGCACGCCGGACCGGTGGACGTCCCGCCGCCCCACTACAACGGCTAAGGGGCGGGCATGAACGGACCTTCTCCCCGCGAAGTCATTGACCTGCTCGGCCTGACGCCCCATCCCGAAGAAGGCGGCTGGTTCCGGGAAACCCACCGGGTCGCGGAAACCGTGCCGCACGGCGTCCTGCCCGGCCGCTACAGCGGACCTCGGTCGATGGGCTCGGCCATCTACTACCTGCTGACCCGGGACACGTATTCCCACATGCATTGCCTCCAGTCGGACGAAATTTTCCATTTCTACGCGGGCGGGCCGTGCGAAATGCTTCAACTCCACCCCGACGGCGCGGGTGAGCGCCTCGTCCTGGGCAACGACCTTCTTGGCGGCCAACGCCCGCAGATCCTGGTCCCGCGCGGGTCCTGGCAGGGATTGCGGCTGCTGCCGGACGCGGACTTCGCCCTCATGGGCTGCACCGTGGCCCCGGGCTTCGAGTACGCGGACTACGCCCACGGCGACCGGGCCCAACTGATCGCCCGCTATCCTGAATTCCACGACGAAATCACCCGCCTGACCATTTCATAGAAAAGGGGGTGCGTCCCGAAGGAAGCGCACCCCTTGCCGTGGGGGAAGGTGAAAGTGATGACGAAACTTGTTGCCGTCCACTACCCCGCCGGCCCTACCGGCCACACCACCACCCACGGAAATCCCTCCTGTTGGGGCACGTCGCGCAGGGCCTGGCGGTAGACCGTCCAGGCTGCCCGGGCCGTATCGTCCAAGGGCGCGTCAGGCATTTGCGTCCAATCGCATGCGGCCAATCGGCGGTCGCGTTCGGCCCGGACAGCTTCGGACAGCAAATCGGAATCCTGCGACCATTCGCCCTCACCATTGACGGTGTAGTAGTCACCCGGGCGCATAGCCGTTACAGCTACCCACCCGTCGCCGGGATGGTCCCCGCCCACCAGCATTTCATTTGTGCCGACCTTCGCATACATGCGCATTAGAACCCCCTCGTAAGTTTGATACGTCCAGGGCAGTTGCCTAGGCCATCAAAGTATATTTGTATTGGAGCGGCGGCCCAGTTTGCCGTTGTAACAACAACGTCATCTGCGCTTACGCAAGTTGGCGCACTGCCGTATCCTCTGCCGTTGCTTGACAAAACAACAATGCTGTCAACACGTTGCCATCGTATGTCGGAGGCTGACGCCCGCGTACGTCCGTAAAGCTCCAACTCTACACTTGCGGGACCGCTGAACGGATTCGGCTCAACGTATGTAGTACTTTTTTCAATTATGGCACCCGATGCCACCGGTAGTGTAACCGATGTACCAATCGGAGTTTCCACAATCTCTATGGGTACTCCACTGGCTACCTTTACCCGCCCGATGTAGACTCGGCGGACCTCGGTGTCCGTGCCGTCGTACATACGGCCAGTGGCTGTATTGTAGAGGTCCGAGCCGGGGGTCAGCCGAGCCGTTCCGTAGGCAGGATACGGCGCGGAATACCCCACACCGGCCCAGCTACCATCCTCATTGAGGTCCGCGTAGAGGTGATACCACCCGTCCGCAGAACCAGACAGGTCCACGGACAGGCCGTCGGGAGACGCCTCCGACGCATATACAGTGCCGCCCCAGGCGTAGGCGACGACGATTCCCGGAGCAATGCCCACAGCACCGGCGGCAAGGACGGCATCCACGCGCTCCGCCGAGTAGTACGTGTCCTTAAGGTCGGAGGCCGTACGCAAAGACAGCACCGGGGCGTCCTGGTCGCCGTCGGCCCAATTCGCTATTTTGCTCCCGGTCGGTGCCACCATCACAGTCTGTGGGGCCACCAACAGGGGGGACATGTCGAGGCCAGTAAGATTGGAGCCATCCAGCAGAGGCAACACCCCGCCGGGGGCCTTGACGATGTCCGCGTCCGCCGGCTCGGCCCCGATGGCGGCCAGGGCCTCGGCCTCCTCCTCGCAACCGGCCACGGTCAGCCCCACCGCGCCAAAGCCGAGATTGAACAGGGCCTCGGTGGGGTTGTCCGCGTCGGTGCCGCCCTGGCTGATGGGCACGGGCGTGATCATGGACCCCAGGGCGACGATATCCTTGTTGATCAGGTCGTCCCCGCCGCTGTTCCAGGCGAGCACTCGGCCCGGGTCGGGCTCCGGCAGATTCACGCCGGTCAGGGCCGAGGAAATCCGGAAGGTCAGGGCCCGATCCAGCTTTTCGGACAGGGCCTGGCAGATCATGGTCAGCTTGTCCAGGGCAGCTTCGTGGGAGGCCGCCGGAAAGGCGTCGTTCTCCACGTAGTCCACCTCCTGGACCATGGCCGGTTCGCGCCGGATGACCAGAGTCTGGCCGGGTTCGGGGGGCAAGCTCATGGTGCAGGCGCCGCCATTCTGCTCCCCCACCCCGGAGAGCCGATAGTCGGTCCCCTCGGATTGGACCCATTCCTCGTCCTCGGTATCGACGAGCAGCACGCGGATGTCCTCGTTGCGCAGGAACATGAACGGGATGGCGAAGGAGGCTGTGGAGCCATTGCCGCCGTAGAGCACCTTGGATTCCGTGGAAGCGATGGTCATGGTTAGTCCCTCCCGTAGATTTTCGAGCCCAGGGACAGGATGGAGCGCCTGGGCGAGGCGTCCCCGCCTATACGCAGCATATTCGCCCGGTTGTTGGCGGAACGAAGGCGGGATCGGGCATCCTTTTCGCCATCGAAAAGGATCTCCTCCTCGTCCTGTCGGCCCTTGAGCCGGTCGGCGTCGCGGATGAGGGCCTTGGACCCGGACATGGCCAAGCCCGAACCGCCCCATTGGGCGTTGTTTCCGGCGCGCGCATGTTCCTGGTCCTCACGAAGCCGCGCGGCATCCTGCTCGGCCCGCCGCCGGATGTCGCGGGCCTCGCCCTCCGCATCCGTCTCGATGAGCCGGGCCCGCTCTTCGGCGTTGGCGGGGCTCTGTCCGGCAGTCCGGGCGCCCAGAAAATCCGTGACATCGTTGAACAGGCTCACGCCCTGTTGCAAGGTCTGTGGGGATGTGGTGTTTCCCATGGTATCCTCTCTTTATCGTTGGGGGTTTTCCCGGTTATTCATTGATGACAAGCTGCGGAACAATCATGAGCACGGTCATGGGGAGGGGCTGTTCCTGGACAATGGTCAAAAGCCCGTCGCGGTCCCACCCCTTGGGGAAATTAACGATCTTGTCCCCGCGAAACGGCCGGGGCGACTGCCCCATGGGCGTGGACGGAGAACGGAAGTAGACAGGCTCGAGCCTGGATTCGTCGGGCCCGATGAGGCCGCCGAGGGTATCGTAGAAGCGGGCGGCCACCTTGGTGATGCGTTTCCTCTTGGTCTGGGCGGTGCCCCGTTGGCTGCCCGCGTCCAGGCGCATGGGTTGCAGCACCGAGCGGTAGGCCAGCCCGGCGTGGACGGTCGAGGCGGGGCGATCCAGGGCCAGGCTGCCGTCTCCGGCCACCACGCGATCGGCCTGCACAGCCCCGTCGGCCAGCACGGACACGGTCCGTCCGGACAGGTGCTCAAGCCCGAAAACCGTGTCCGTGGGGACGCCCCGGTAGGTCAGGCCGCTGTCCACGAAAAAGGCGTCGTTGATGTCCCCGGCAAAGGGAGCCTCCAGGTATTCGATGTAGCGGCGGGATTCGCCGTTCACCGTGCGAACCACGGCGATCCACAGCTCGTCGCGCTTTTCAAGGTCGTTGTAGACCGTGGCCGCACGCTCCACCACGCCATCGGTGACGATGCGCGACCAGGCCGCCACATCCTGGTCCGGCACGTAAGTCAGGGCGACCATGGCCCCATCCCCGCGCACGCCGTAAAGAATGGAATCCGGCTCCTGGACGTAGGCCAGTTGGGTCAGCCCGCCTTCGGTTATGTGTTCCGAAAGCAGGGTCAGATCCCTGGAGGCATAGGCGTCGGTCTCCAGCCGGTAGGACATTTCGCGGATCTTGCGCCCGGCCCGCTGAATGTACAGGGTGGCGAATCCCACGGGCTCGGGCCGGACGTTCGACGCTCCGCTGGTGCCCTCCTGGGCGGCCTTGACGTTCTCCGGGGTGAGCGATCCGCTGGTCGAGGCGCTCAAGGTCCATTCGCCGCCTGCCGTGCCGATCCACAGGGAACGGCGCGGAACGATGAATTCGATGCCGCTGGCCTGGCGGCCGGACAGGGTGACCTCGATGGCGTCGTCGTCCAGGGGGTCCTCCCCGGCCGGGGCGTCGGTCCGGTCGCCAACTTCAAAACAATCCCACGCCTCATCGTCGAGCACGCCGTTCTCGTCCCAGATGGCCTCAATCTGGTTGCCTTCCGGCTCGGCCGCGAAAGACAGCTTGATATTCGCGCTGACAGCCGTATAGTTCTTCGCGCCCTTGTAGCGGTAATAGCGGGTGGACCCGTCCGGGTGCTGGCCCTTGAGGGCGTCCCGGGCCTCGAACCCTTCCCCTGTCTTGAGGGTCACGGCGTCACCGGCCTTGCCGTCGCGCACCCCGTCGCCGTTGGAATCGGCAATCTCGAGATCTCGCCAGCCGTCGATGGGGACCTCGCGAGTCTTGAGGCGGAAATCACGGTACTCGCCGGTACGCGACAGCCACAGGGTGCCGGGGCGGGACCGGGTCGCGGCCAAAACCAGCCGCTGTTCGTAAAAACACACGGCCGAGGGGTAGTCGTTCTCTTTCCAGGCTTCGGGCTGCCCCAGAAAGACCATCTCCTCCAGGGCCCAGTCGGCGTGGTCCACGCGGGTCATCTCGCGCACCGGATGATCCGGGTGGACCAGGATGAGCGCGTTGTCCGACTGGGCGTAGTCCAATTCGTCGAACTGGTCGGCCGTATAGGGAATGTCGCGGATATAGGGGGTGCCGCAGGACAGGACCACGCCGTGCCCGGAGAAGACGCGCATGCGCCCCTGCCCTATCTCATCCTCGGCGAATTCGAGCACGTAGGTCTGCTTGGCGTTGAATTCGAAGGGAATGAGCAGAACCGGTTTGTCCCGACTGAGAGATTCGGCCACGAACCGGAACCCGGCCCGCCGCGAAGTCCCGCCATGGGGATGAACGTGGAAATTCTGAAGGGCGCGGCATCCGTTGAAATACTTGGAAAGATCGGTCCTTCCCTCCAGCCGGGGGGATATCTCGCCCGCCGTGAAATTGGTGATCGCGGGTGTGGCTATGCTCATGTGGTCGGCTCCTTGATTTTCGGGGACGCGCCCCGGACTTGCCGCAAAGCATAGCCCCGGTTTTCCGGGCGGGAGAAAATCGGCTATCGAACGGAGCCGAGAGGTGGGAAAAAACAGCTTGACGGATCCCACGGGCGACGGGCCGCGCAAGACCGGAAATCATATAATATTTTATTCTGCAAAAACAAATGGATGTGGACGCATGAGCCGCACCGAAACAGTCCCTGAAAATCCCCCTGGGGAGAGAATGGCTACTGATCGGGCAGCAAATGACAAGCAAAGACGGACAAGGAGGCGAGCCATGGTTCGCCGGGCGCGGCGCCAGCCGGGGGAAAAAATCGAAAGCGCCTGTATTCCGGTACGTTACCCGGAATACAGGCGCTTTTCACGCCATCTGTCGGCCTGTCCTAATTGGCCATTGCCGACATGGAGGATCGCCCGTCCTTCTCCCGGTTCAGGCGAATGACCTGGGTGGTGAAGGACGTCTCGCCGGGCTCGCAGTTGGGGCAGCCTTCCGAGACAATCACGCACCGCTCATCCAGGGTGGACGGATCGATCTTGGCCAGTTTGAGGAGTTTCGTGGTCATGCCGTGCTTCCAGAGGATAGGCTGGCCGCAGCGGTGACATTCCACATACAACAGTTCCGGATCGAATTTCCTGGTCATGATTTCAAAGTAAGCTCCCGGCCCTGGATTGGCAAGAGGCCCACCGGCCATGCGCATGATTATTTCCCCGTCGGGCGGAATACCTTTTATCCTCGTCCCGTTGACGCGAGGGATGCGGCCTGGCACCAAACTTGATACGGAGATGCGGACCGGAAAGAACTACCCATCGCAAAGAAGGCGCACAGTGAAAACCACGCATCTGATCATCGGCGCGGGCCCCACGGGCCTGGGCGCGGCCCACCGCCTCCGGGAACTCGGCGAGACCGACTTCCTGGTCCTCGAACGCAATCCCCACGCGGGCGGGCTGGCCGCCAGCTTCCGTGACGATAACGGCTTCACCTGGGATATCGGCGGCCACGTGGTCTTCTCCCACTACGCCTATTTCGACGACCTCATGGACTCCCTGCTGGGCGCCGAGCGGCTGGAGCACCAGCGCGAATCCTGGGTGCGGGCGCACGGGACCTGGGTGCCCTACCCGTTCCAGAACAACATCCGGCACCTGCCGAAAGCGGCCCGATGGGAGTGCGTGGAGGGCCTCTTGCCCGGCAACCGCCCCCAGGGCCGCCCGGAGAATTTCGCCCAATGGATCGACGCGGTATTCGGCCGGGGCATCGCCCGTCATTTCATGGACCCATACAACTTCAAGGTCTGGGCCACCCCGCCCGAGCTGATGCAGTACGGCTGGATCGGCGAACGGGTCTCGGTGGTGGACCTGAAAAGGGTCCTGCGCAACATCGTCCTGGAATGCGACGACGTGGCCTGGGGCCCGAACAACACCTTCAAATTCCCGCTTTCCGGCGGCACGGGCGAAATCTTCCGACGGCTGGCCGACCGCCTGAAGGGGCGCATCGAATTCAATCAGGCCGTGACGAGCATCAACGCCAAGGCCCGGACCGTGACCACGGCGCAGGGCCTGACCGTGGAATACGGCACCCTGCTCAATACCGCGCCCCTGGATCTCCTGGCCCGGGACTGGCTCATCGACGCGCCCGACGCCTTCCGCGACGCGGCGGGCAAACTGACCCACAACTCGGTCCACGTGGCCGGGGTGGGCCTGGACCGCGAGCCCCGCGCCGAACACGATTCCCGTTGCTGGATGTATTTCCCGGACGACGACTCGCCCTTCTACCGGGTGACCAATTTCCACAACTATTCGCCCAACAACGTGGCCCGGCCCGGCGAGCAACTGGCCTTCATGTGCGAGACCTCCTTTTCCGGGCACAAGCCGGAAAAGGTCCACGAACTGATGGACCGCACCGTGGAGGGTCTGATAAACTCGGCCCTGTTGCGCGGGGACAGGGTGAAGGACATCCTGACCCGCTGGGAGATCGCCGTGGATTACGGATATCCCGTGCCGTGTCTGGCGCGGGATGAGGCATTGCGTGTTCTGCAACCAGGCCTGGAGGCCATGGGCATCCACTCCCGGGGCCGCTTCGGCGGCTGGAAGTACGAGGTGTCCAACATGGACCACTCGGTCATGCAGGGCGTGGAATGGGCCGAACGCATGGTCCGCGGCACCCCCGAAAAAACCTACACGCTGGATTGAACATCATGAATACATCCGTTTTCGAAAAACGCCGCGAAGAGCTCAAGAACGAAATGCACGCCCGCGGCCTGTCCGCCATGCTCGTGTCGCTGGCGGCCAACCGGTATTACCTGAGCGGCTTCGAGCTGCACGACGCCCAATGCAACGAGTCGTCAGGCTGGCTCGTGGTCACCCCGGACGAGGACTACCTGTTCACCGACCCGCGCTATCTGGACGCGGCCCGAAAGGTCTGGGACGAAAAGAACCTGTGCATCTACACCGCCCGCAAGCACAAGGAAATCGCCGAATTTCTCAAGGGACGCGGCGTCAACACCCTGGGATTCGAACCCAAGGCCCTGCACCTCTTCGACTACGACAAGCTGACCGAGGATTTCACCCTGGTTCCCACCGAGAACATCGTGGAATCCCTGCGGATCATCAAGGACGAGGACGAGATTCGGCGCATGGACGAGTCCATGCGGCTCAACCACGAGCTTTTCCGATACATCGAGGGCGAACTCATTCCCGGCCGGACCGAGAGGGAAGTCGCCTGGCTGGTGGAAAAATTCTTCCGCGAGCACGGCGCCCAGGGGCTGGCCTTTTCGACCATCGTCGGCGTGGGCCCCAACGCGGCCCTGCCCCATTGCATCCCCGGCGACACCAAGCTGCGCGAAAACGACATGGTGCTCATCGACACCGGCTGCAGGCTGCTCGACTACAACTCGGACCAGACCCGGACCTTCTGGGTGGGCGACAAGCCGTCCGACCGCTTCCAAAAGACCATGGAGCAGGTGCGCGCCGCCCAACAGGCGGCCATCGACGTCATCCGTCCCGGCCTGTCCTGCACCGAGGCCTACCGCGTGGCCTACGAAGTCTTTGAAAAGGCCGGGGTCGAGGCCATGTTCACCCACGGCCTGGGCCACGGCGTGGGGCTCGAAACCCACGAGCCGCCGTCCCTGTCCCGAGCGGGACAGGGCCATCTCGAACCCGGCATGGTCGTCACCGTCGAGCCCGGTCTCTACGATCCCGCCTGGGGCGGCATCCGCTGGGAATACCAAATCCTCGTCACCGAGGACGGCTGCCGCGTCATGTAGGCACCCGGCCAAACGCATCTAAAAAAGATCGCGGCCCGCAGTTGCGGGCCGCGATCTTTTTTTTGCGTGCCGCCGGACGCTCCCGCCGCCCCCTTCGACCGTCTACTCCTCGTCCAGCCCGGTCAGATCGCCTGTCTCCAAGCCGTTCTCCTCGGCTTTGAGCACGCGGCGCATGAGCTTGCCGGACCGGGTCTTGGGCAGGGAATCGCGGAACTCCACGGACTTGATCACGGCCACGGGGCCGAGCTCGTTGCGGATGGTCTTCTTGAGTTCCTTGACCAGTTCGTCGCCCGGGGTGAAGCCGTCGTTGAGCATGACGAAGGCCTTGGCGGCCTCGCCCTTGATCTGGTCGGGCACGCCGATGACCGCGCACTCGTTCACCGCCGGGTGCACGCCGAAGGCGGCCTCCAGTTCGGCCGAGCCGATGCGGTGCCCGGCGATGTTGATGACGTCGTCGGCACGGCCCTGGATCCAGATGTAGCCGTCCTCGTCGCGCCGGGCCACGTCGCCCGCGTAATAGACGCCGGGAATTTGCGTCCAATATTCCTTGAAGCGCTCGTCGTCGTTCCACAGGCCGGTCATCATGGACGGCCAGGGCTGGGTGACCACGAGCAGTCCGCCCTTGCCCGGGGGCACGGGATTGCCGTCGCGATCGACCACGTCCACTTCCACGCCGGGCAGTGCCTTGGTCACGGACCCGGGTTTGAGCACGGAGATGGGCAGGGGCGAGATCATGAACATACCCGTCTCGGTCTGCCACCAGGTATCGAGCACCGGGCATTCGGAGCGGCCGATATGCTTGTACAGCCAAATCCACGCCTCGGGTGAAATGGGTTCGCCCACGGTGCCGAGCAGGCGCAGGCTCGACAGGTCGTGCTGCTTGGGATACTGGGCCCCGAAGCGCATGAGCATGCGGATCATGGTCGGCGCGGTGTAGAAGATGGTCACCCCGTACTTGGCCACCACGGACCACAGCCGGTCGGCCTGGGGGTAATTGGGGTGTCCCTCGTACATGACCGAGGTGGTCCCGGCCATGAGCGGGCCGTAAATGCTCGCCGAGTGGCCCGTGACCCAGCCGGGATCGGCCGTGCACCAGAAGATGTCCGTGGGCTTGATGTCGAAGACCGTGGTCAGGGTGCGGTGCACGCCGACCATGTAGCCTCCGTGGGAGTGGACCACGCCTTTGGGCGTGCCCGTGGTCCCGGAAGTGTAGAGTAGAAAGAGCGGGTCGTCCGCGTCCATGACCTCGGTGGGGGCCTCGTTGCGTTCCCGGCGGACCAGGTCCTCGTACTGGAAGTCCCGGCCGTCCACCATGTCCACGTTCAGATTGCAGCGCCGAACCACGACCATGGCCTCCACGCAGTCGGCGCAGGCCCCGACCAGGGCCTCGTCCGCCGTCTCCTTGAGGCTGATGATCCGTCCGTTGCGGTAGAAGCCGTCGGAGGTGATCAGCAGCTTGGCCTGGGCGTCGTCGATGCGCTTGCGCAGCGCCTTGGCCGAAAATCCGGCGAAGACCACGGAATGGACCGCGCCGATCTTGGCCGCCGCAAGCATGGCGATGACCGTCTCTGGCAGGGGTGGCATGTAGATGACCACGCGGTCCCCCTTGCGTATCCCGAGGGAACGCAGGGCATTGGCGAAGCGGTTGACCTCGCGGTAGAGCTCGAAATAGGTGTACTTGCGCTGGTCGCCCGGTTCCCCTTCCCAGATGAGGGCGAGCTTGTTCTTGTTGGCGGTCTCGATATGCCGGTCCAGCGCGTTGTAGACGATGTTGCAGCGCGCGCCCGGGAACCAGCGGTAGAAGGGGGCGTCCTTGTCGTCCAGGACCTGGTCCCACTTCTTGAACCAGTCCAGTTCGTCGGCGGCCTCCTCCCAGTACCCGGTCGGGTCCATGGCCGCGAACTTGCGCGCCCCCTCCAATTCCTGGGGGTTGACGTTGGCTTCGATGACCAATTGCGGAAGCGGGCGGAAAACCCGTTCCTCCTGCAGTAAATTATCTATTGCGCCTGACTGGTCCATGTATCCTCCTCGCAGAAACAACCGGGAACCCCGATTTTGCGAGTCTCATTCATAGCACTCCCGGCCCGCAACTCCCGGCTTATTCGGCCAGCGGTCGCAGCGGCGGGTTGAACGGTCGGGTCGTCCGCCACGGCCCGGTCCGGATGTCGCCCTCCTCTCCTCACAGCCCGATGATCTTCTTCAGTTCGGCGATGCGCCGTCGGCTGATGGGCAGCTCGATGCGTGTGCGCCCGGCCGTGCGCAACATGAAGTTGGAACCGGGCATGCTGGCGATCTCGGTGACCATGTCCAGATTGACCAGGTACTTGCGGTGCACGCGGAAAAAGCGGTGCGGACCGAGCCGGTCCTCCAGGTTCTTGAGCCGGTAGGAGGAGAGAAATTTCTGGTTGGCCGTGTGCACGTAGGAATAGTCCTCGAAGGCCTCGACGAAGATGATCTGGTCATAGGGAATGAGGATGGTGCGCCCGTCCTGGTTCACGGCCAGCTTGTCGATCTCGGGCCTGCGGCCGGTGGTCTGGTCCCAGGCGGCCTGGAGCGCGGCCAGGAAGGAGTCCTGCTCCTCTTCGGG
Source organism: Desulfovibrio sp. Huiquan2017 (assembly GCF_017351175.1). Lineage (NCBI taxonomy): Bacteria > Pseudomonadati > Thermodesulfobacteriota > Desulfovibrionia > Desulfovibrionales > Desulfovibrionaceae > Desulfovibrio > Desulfovibrio sp. Huiquan2017. Next base: position 184,965 of record NZ_JAFMPN010000004.1, read on the forward strand.
CAGGGGCAGCTTCACGGTCTGCTCGGCGCCGTCCACGGCCTCGTCGTCAGGGTCGTCCGGGTAGGGAGCCGGAGGCGGGACCTCGCGAAACCGGGTCTTGAAGGTCTGCAGCCGGTCCATGGTCCGGGCCATGCGTCCGGGCGCGGGCGGCCAGAGCAGATAGTCCGTGGCCCCCAGTTCGAAGGCGGCATAGGCCTGGGACTCGGAGTCGGAAATGAACACCAGGGCGGGCTTGTTCCTGCGCCCGGCGAGCATCTGGGCCATCTCGATGCCGCTCGCCCCGCCCGGCAGGTTCACCCCCACGAAGAACACGCCGTAGGGGATGGCCTCCAGCATCTCCAACGCCTCGAAGGCCGAGACCGCCTCGCCCAGGACCTGGACGAAGGGAGCCTCCTCCAGCACGTCACGCAGGGCCGTGCGGACCTCGGGGTCGGGGTGGATGAGCAGGGTTTTGAGCTTGGGCATGGCCTGTCCGGTCCGGGTTGCTTGGCGGAAAACTCCAACACTCTTCCATCCCTACCCATATTTCGCGCTCTTCGCAAGACGGCCGCCCCCCCCGGCCAGACGACGAATGCGTCAGAATTCGCGTCCTCCGCCTTGCCCCGAGACCGCCTTTTCTCTACAGTCCATCCTCATGAGAAACCCATATCTGAACCGTCTCTTCAAATTTTTGCGCTCCCACGTACTCATGTCGTTCCTCATCTACGGCGCGTCCGCCGGAGTGCTCGCCCTGGCCCTGTGGGTGACCTTCCAATTCGTCAAACCGCTGCCCCCGCACAAGGTGATCATCGCCACCGGCGACGAGGGCGGCGCGTACTACGCCTTTGCCGAACAGTACGCCGAATTTTTCAGGGAACACGGCTTCGAACTCGACGTGCGCCCCTCCAAGGGGGCCATGGCCAACCTCGCCCTGCTCGAAAACCAGGACTCCGGCGTGCAGGCCGCGTTCGTGCAGGGCGGCATCACCTCCTCCGAGGAACACCCGGATCTCGAAAGCCTGGGTTCGCTCTATTATGAACCCGTCTGGCTGTTCACCTCCAAGCGTTTCCGGCTCAAGACCCTGGCGGGTCTCAAGGGACGCAAGGTCGCGGTCGGAACCGAGGGCAGCGGCACCAGCCACCTCGTCCGCCAATTGCTCCACGAGAACGGCATCACCCCCGAAACCGCCATGCTCCAGGCCGAAGGCGCGAGCCAAGGGGTCCCGGACCTGCTCGAAGGCAGGATCGACGCCCTCTTCGTCATCGCCGGAGTAAACTCCAAGACGGTCCGCACCCTGGGCGAATCGTACAGGAAGGTGAACCTCTATTCCTTCAACCGGGCCGAGACCTACGCGCGCACCCATCGTTTCCTCGCAAAGCTGACCCTGCCCCAGGGCGGCATCGACCTCGTGCGCGACCTGCCCGCCCGCGACATCAGCCTGCTCGCGCCCTCGGCCAACCTGGTCATCCGCGAAGACCTTCACCCGGCCCTGCGCTATCTCTTTCTCCTCGCGGCGGCCAAGATCCATGGCCGGGGCGACATGTTCGCCGCCGCCAACCAGTTCCCCAACGGCCGGGGCACCCTCTTCCCCCTGAGCGACGAGGCCAAGAACTTCTACAAGTCCGGGCCGCCGCTGCTCATGCGCTACCTGCCCTTCCAGGTGGCCATCACCGTGGAGCGGCTCAAAATCCTGCTCATCCCGCTGCTGACCCTGCTCTTTCCCCTGTTCAAGATCACCCCGCCCGCCTACCGCTGGCAGATCCGGCGGCGCATCTTCAAATGGTACAAGCAGCTCAAGAAACTGGACATGCACGCCTACGACCTGACCGATCCGGCCGAGGCCCGCGACATGCTCGCCCGGCTGGAGGAGATGGACCGCCTGGTGCTGGAGACCTCGGTCCCCCTCTCGTATACAGACTACATCTACTCCCTCCGGCTGCACATCCGCATGATCCGGCAGCGCCTGGAGGAAATAGCCGAACAACCCGTTAAGGGCATCGGCCACCCGGTGGACTAGGAGACCGGGGGAGACTGCTGGAAGGATTTTCCTCCCCCTCCGCCTTCCCCGCCCGCGCGGGTGCGCAAACGAAGAGATGAGGCGAAAAGACAGGGCCGGAAGCAAAAGATCCCCGTCCGCACCAAGTGCGGACGGGGATCTTCTTATATACGTAAAGGCCGTCGGCTACAGCAGCCGTTCGGCGATCTCCCTGGCGGCGCGGCGGCCCGCGCCCATGGCGGAGATGACGGTGGCCGCCCCGGTGACGATGTCGCCGCCCGCAAAGACATTGGGCATGGAGGTTTCGCCGGTTTCCGGGTCGGCCTCCACGTAGCCCCACTTGTTCAGCTTGAGGTCGGGAGTGGCCTCGAGCAGGATGGGGTTGGGCCGGGTGCCCACGGCGATGATGGCCATGTCGCAGGATATCTGCTCGGTCTGGCCTTCCAGGCAGACGGGCGAGCAGCGGCCGGACTCGTCGGGTTGGCCCAGCTCCATCTTCTGCACGGTCATGGCCTTGAGGCGGCCCTGGTTGTCGCCGTGAAAGGCGAGAGGCCCGCACAGACAACGGATGCGGATGCCCTCTTCCACGGCGTGTTCGATCTCCTCGCGGCGGGCGGGCATCTCATCCTCGGACCGGCGGTAGACGATGGAAACCTCTTTCGCGCCCATGCGCAGGGCGGTGCGCGCCGCGTCCATGGCCACGTTGCCCGCGCCGATGACGGCCACGCGCCGGGCCCGGTAGGCCGGGGTGTCGTAGTTGGGGAAAGCATAGGCCCGGCCGAGGTTGACACGGGTCAGGTACTCGTTGGCCGAGAAAACGCCGACGAGGTTTTCGCCCGGCACGCCCAGAAAGCGCGGTAGGCCCGCGCCCACGCCGATGAAGATGGCCCCGTAGCCCTGCTCGAGCAGATCCTGGACGGTGATGGTCTTGCCCCCCACCCAGTTGGTGTGGAAGGTCACGCCGAGCTGGCGCAGTCCGTCCAGTTCGCGGGCGACCACGGACTTGGGCAGACGGAACTCGGGGATGCCGTAGATGAGCACGCCGCCCGGTTCGTGCAGGGCCTCGAACACATCCACCTTGATGCCGCGCCCGGCCAGATAGCCCGCCACGGTCAGGGAGGAAGGACCCGAGCCGATGCAGGCCACCCGGACGTCCTCGCGCTCCAGGGCGCAGGCGGCCAGGTCGGTGACCTCCTCACAGGCGGAACGGGCCGCGTAGGTGTCGGCCACGTAGCGCTCCAGACGGCCGATGGCCACGGGCTCGTGCTTTTTACCGAGAATGCAGCGGCCCTCGCACTGGGTCTCCTGGGGGCAGACCCGGCCGCAGACAGCGGGCAGCGAGTTGGTCCTGCGGATGGCGTTGAAGGCGCCTTCCAGATCATCGTCCACCAGGCAGGCGATGAACCAGCGGATATCGATATTGACCGGGCACCCTTCCTGGCACAGGGGTTTCTTGCATTGCAGACACCGCTCGGCCTCGATCAGGGCCTGTTCGCGGGAGTAGCCCAGGGCCACCTCCTCGAAATTCCCGGCCCGGACCTGGGGGTCCTGGTGCGGCATGGGGGTGCGGCCGCGAATCTTTTTCTGTTTTCTATCGGCCATGGCACTGACACTCCTTGCTGAACAATTCCATGGATTCCTCTTCCTGCTCCTTGAACTGCCACAGCCGGGCCTTGAGTTCGGCGAAGTCCACCTTGTGGCCGTCGAACTCCGGGCCGTCCACGCAGGCGAACAAGGTCTTGCCGCCCACGGTGCAGCGGCACGCGCCGCACATGCCGATGCCGTCCACCATGATGGAGTTCAGCGAAACCGTGGTCTTGACGTTGAAGGGCAGGGTCACCCGGCAGACCGCCTCCATCATGGGCACCGGGCCGATGGCGACCACCTCGGCCACCTCGTCCTCGGTTTCGAGGATGTCCTGCAAGACCTCGGTGACGAAGCCCTTGTGGCCCTCGGAGCCGTCGTCCGTGGCGATGCGCACCTCGGGACAAAACGAAGAAAGTTCGGAACAGAACAGCAGCAGGTTCTTGGACCGCGCCCCGATGATGGCGATGACCCGGTTGCCCGCCTCCACATGCCCTTTGGCGATATGGTGCATGGCCGCGATGCCGGTGCCCCCGCCCACGCAGACCACGGTGCCGGACTTCTCGATGTGCGTGGGCCGCCCCAACGGGCCGCAGACGTCCGCAAACCGCCCGCCTTCCCGGAGGGTGTTCATCTCGGCGGTGGTTTTGCCAACAACAAGGTAAACAATTGATATTGTTCCTTTTTCCTTGTCGCAATCCGCGATGGTCAGGGGAATGCGCTCACCGTGCTCGCTGACGCGGAGCATGACGAAATTGCCGGGCTTGGCCTTTTTGGCGATCTGGGGCGCGTCGATGACCATCATGGTCGTCTGGCCCGGGATCAACTCCTCTTTTTTCAGAATCGTGTAACCCATGTGCTCTCTCTTACGGTTTGAAGAAAATCCCCATTCCCCCGGGGCCCCCGAAAATTATTCAGTGGCAGGGGTTATGCTAGTAGCGCCAAACCCCCGGGGTTGTCAAAATGAGGCCGAATGCCTATAGTCTTTCCTGACTGATTCGGATTTGCCAACTCCCATGGACGGGAGACGGAAAACCACGGGTCCCTCTGGATAGAGCGTGACATGGGTCACAGGGACGGCCGGGCTGCCTTATGCAACGCAACGGCCTTTTTTTGCGACAAAAAAAGGCCGGGCACGGGAGACGCCCATGCGGATATCCTCGCAGGCTGCCGAACAATACCGCAAGACCGAGTCCCTGGCCGAGCGCCGAGTGGAACGCAAGACGGTGCAGCCCCAGGCCAGAACGACGACCACGTCGTTCGGTTTTCGCCTGGGCAAGTTCGGCGTGGACTACCGCGAGGAGACCACGGTCCTCGACCCGTCGCTATCCAGCTCGGTACGCGAGCGGAACCGGCAGGCCGAAGCCTTCCGGACCGAGGCCGAAGTGGAAAACCTGCGCGCCGAGGTCGGCGTCGAAGGCGCCGCCTACCGCGACCGCAGGGCAACCGCAACAGGCGGTGCGCCCTCCCCCGGCCGGATCAAGTCCGCCCTGGCCGCCTACGCCAGGGCCCAGGCGCATAGCCTGCCCCCGCCCGGCAACATGCTGGCCGGCGTGGTATAGCAACGACAAAGGCCGTCCCATCCGGGGCGGCCCTTTTTTTCATTGCGGCGCACGGCCCTATCGAGACCAGTTTTTTCAATTGCCGACAGCGGGAATCGACCAAGGAAAGAAGGGGCCGCGGCAAAAATCGGGGGATTCGCCCTCCGGCGGGCAAAAGGCTTGTGCGCTTGCGCCCCCCCTTTGCGCCTTCGGCGCGCTTTTTCCGGCTACGCCTTGCCGGTTCCCTTTCGCACTTCCAGCCGTCCCTTGGCGGACATGAGCACGCCAAGCGCGCTGAACACGGTCAGGGCGATAAAAGCCACCTTCATGGCCTTGAGGAAAACCCCTGCGTTGGCGGGGCTCAGGGCGGCGGGGCCGATGATCACCGCGAACACGCCGCTGATAAAGACCAGGGACACGGTCATGCCCGTGGTGCGCATGGCCGCGACCACGGCCGAGGCCACGCCGTAGTTCTCGCGGGAGACCGCGCCCATGATGACGGCCATGTTGGCCGTGGCGAACATGGCGGAACCCGCGCCGCACAAGGCCAGGATCAGGGCCGTGAACCACAGGGCCGGGTACGCGCCCTGGAAGATCGCCGCGCCCAGGCCGAGGGTGGCCAGACTCATGCCCGCCGTGGCCACCAGATGCGGCGACCAGCGCTCACACCACTTGCCGCTGACCACCGAAAGAATGACCTGCATGACCGGCTGGACCATGAGAATGAACCCGGCGTCGCTCGCGGTCATCCCCTGGGCGACCTGGAGATACAGCGAGAGCAGGAAGGTGATCCCGTAGATGGCCGCGTAGCTGATGAACTGAGCGGCCGACCCCAGGGAAAAGGCCGGATTGCCGCTGAACAGGGCCAGGCTGAGGAGCGGGGCCTTGGCCCGGCCCTCCCAGAAGACGAAACAAAGCAGGAAAAAGAGACCGCCGAGGAGCATGAACACGCCAAACCGGCCGTCCAGGTGCGAGCCGCCCTGGGAAAGCAGGATCATGCCCAGGGCGATGAACAGCGCCCCGCCGGGATCGAAACGCACGCCCCGGGCGAGGACCGGACGCACGGGCAGGGTCTTGAGGGTCAGCACGAACCCCACGGCGCAGGGGATGGCCCCACCGTAGAAAATCCAGCGCCAGCCGAGGTGGGTGACGATGAGCCCGCCCAGCCAGGGCCCCACGGATAGCCCCAGGTAGACCCCGGCCGAGGCGATGCCCATGGCCCTGGCCCGGCCGGGCCCGGGGTAGAGGTCGGCTATGATGGCCAGGCCGGTGGAGACCATCATGGCCCCGCCACCGCCCTGGAACACCCGCAGGACAATGAACTGGTTGATGGTGTGGCAGACCGGCAGGATCATGCTCATGAGCGTGAACAGGGCCATGCCGCAGACGAAGGTGGTCCCGCGCCCGATCTTGTCGGACAGCCGGGTCACCGGGAACAAGAGCATGGCCACGGCCGAAATGTAGCCCGACTCGACCAGCCCGAGCTGCGAGGCGCTGGCTCCGAATTCCCGGCCCAGGGCAGGGACGGCCACGGCCACGGCCGAAAGCATGAAAACCAGGGCGAACTGGGAGACGGTGATGGTATAAAGACCGGCGGTCCGATCGTCGTGCGCGAAAAAAGGCATGTTTGCGGAAAATCCCGGGTGTTTCAGGGTAATGGACGAAACCGTCGCCACGCGGGGCCTGCCGCCGGACGTAGCATCGGCATCTGTAAGGATATACACGGCCCCGACACAAGGCAAGGGCCGAAAGGCGCGGATTTCCCGGGGCGGTCCTAACCGGCCACGACGGCAGGGAATTCAAGCACGAAGATCGCGCCTCGGCCCGACTCGGAATCCACCCGGATAGTCCCGCCCAGATGTTCGGTGACGATGAAATAGGACACGGACATGCCGAGTCCGGTGCCCACCCCGGGCTCTTTAGTGGTGAAGAATGGCTCGAAAACCCGGCGACGGGTCTCCTCGGGCATGCCCGGCCCGTTGTCCGCGATCTCCACCCGAATGATCCGGCCGGTCCGCTTGACGCGCAGAACGAAATGCGGTTCCCGTCCGGTCTCTTCCAAGGCGAAGGTCATGGCCTGGGCCCCGTTGTTCAAGATATTGAAGAAGACCTGTTCCAGCCGCCCCGGGTCGCAAGAGACCTTCAGGTCGCCCTCGCCATATTCCCGGTCCACCCCGATGTTCTTGAAATTGTAGCTGTGCTCCAGGTCCTGGCCGCTACCGACCAATTCCACGGCCCGGTCCAGGACCTCGGTCACGTCCACCTCGCCCCTCTCACCGTCGGTCTTGCGCGAGAAGCCGAGCATATTGGTGACCACCCGGCCCGCCCGCTCCCCGGACTCGATGACCGCGTCGAGCAGGACGTCCACCTCGCGGGCGCGCACGTAATTCATGACCCGGTCCAGGTCCGCGCCGCACTCCCCGGCGATGCGCCGGTTGCGCGTCCCGTCCGAGAGCAGCCGCTTGCGGATGAGTCGGGCGCTGCCCAGGACGGCCGCCAGGGGATTGTTGATCTCGTGGGCCATGCCCGCGGCCAGCCCGCCCACGGAAAGCATTTTCTCGGACTGGACCATCATCTCCTCGATGCGCACCTTGTCGGTGATGTCGTCCACACGGATGACCGCGCCCCGCACCCCGTCACCCATCAGCGGGAAGACCGACACGTCGCGGTAGCGCCGCTCCCCGTTTTCGTTGGCGGGCACCCGCTCTCGCATCGTCGGGGCCCCCTTGGACAGGGAGGCCGAGGCGCGTTCCAGGTCCTGGCTCAGATCGGGCAGGACCTCGGCCAGCAACCGCCCCTCCACGTCGGCCTCTTCGTACCCCGTGGCCGCGGCAGCGCGCATGTTCCAATGCGTAATGCGCCCAGCGTCGTCCACGCCCACCATGATGGAGGGCATGGAATCAATGACGTTCGTCAGGTAATTGCGCAGGCCCAGGACCTCTTTGTGGGCGGTCTGGATTTCGCGAAGCGTGTCGCTGAGCAGCAAATTCTGGTAGGCGATCCAGGACATCTGGTTGGCCAGGAGAAAGAGGGCCCTGGCGACCTCCTTGAAGCGGTTCACGGACATGACCGTGACTTCTTCGAAGGCGCGGACAAACTCCACCTCGTCGGCCCCGATGTCGCGGGCGTACTCCAGGGCCTTCTCCTTGTCCACGCGCTCATTGCGCACCTGGCCGATGAGCCAATTGGCGATATGCCGGCCGTCCACGGAGATGGACGCACCCGCGTCCCACAGGCCGCTGCTCAGACAGGGCTGGACGGTCGCGCCCCGGGGATTCCACCGGCCGAGCACCATGTCGGAACGGCGGCAGTTGGCCCGCCCCCGTTCGGTCTTGCGGATGATGTCGCTGCACAAGCGGCAGAAGTTGCTCGGCCGGGTGAGAGGCTCGCCCTCGGGCGTGGTGATGATCGAGGCCACTCCCGTGGCCGAGGCGAAGGCGTCCTGCAGGGCCTGAATCTCATCCAATTCAAACAAATCGAGGAAACCGACCTCGGAAACGGAAGGCGCGGAGCCGTCCAGGGTCAACAACTCGATTTCCGCGCGGACGAGGTCGCTACGCAACGCGTTGACCTTCCGCTCCAATTCTTCCCGCTTCAAGGTTCCCCCCCTGGTTGACCTACGCATTCAACTTGTCCATCAAATCAACGAGCAAGTCAAACCCGGCCCCATTCAAGACCATTGCCATCCCACCCCCTTTGCCCTAGGTTGGCCTTCCATGTCCGAATTCGATCCCAGCGCGCGCGAAATTCTCTCCACGGTCTTCGGCTTTCCCGCATTCATCGGGTTGCAGGAGGCGGTCATCGACCATATCCTGCGCGGCAACGACGCGCTGGTGCTCATGCCCACGGGCGGCGGCAAATCCCTGTGCTATCAGATCCCGGCCATGCTCCGGCCCGGCGTGGGCATCTGCGTCTCGCCGCTCATCGCCCTCATGCAGGACCAGGTCCAGGGACTGGCCCAGATGGGCGTGCGCGCCGCCTGCCTCAACTCCGCCATGGACCCGCGAACCTCCCGCGACATCGAGCAGATGGCCCTGGACGGACGGCTCGATCTGCTCTACGTGGCTCCGGAACGGCTTTGCAGGCCCGGCTTCCTGGACTTCGTCGCCCGTTGCACCCCGGCCCTGTTCGCCATTGACGAGGCCCACTGCGTATCCCAGTGGGGGCATGACTTCCGTCCGGAATACACCCAACTTTCCATCCTCAAGGACCGTTTTCCGGACGTGCCGCGCCTGGCCCTGACCGCCACGGCGGACAAACCCACCCAGGCGGACATCGTCAGCAACCTGCGCCTGGAGAACGCCCGCGTCTTCGCCACCGGTTTCGACCGGCCGAACATCACCTACACCGTGGTCCCCAAGAAGAACCCCACGCGCATGCTGAAACGGTTCATCGAGGAAAACCACCCGAACGACGCGGGCATCGTCTACCGGTTGTCGCGCAAAAAGGTCGAGCAGACCGCCGAATTCCTCTGCAAGAACGGCTTCAACGCCCTGCCCTACCACGCCGGGCTGTCAGCCCACGAACGGTCCGCGAACCAGGACCGGTTCATGCGCGAGGAAGGGGTGATTATGGTCGCCACCGTGGCCTTCGGCATGGGCGTGGACAAGCCCAACGTGCGCTTCGTCTGCCACCTGGAACCGCCCAAGTCCCTGGAGGCCTACCACCAGGAGACGGGCCGCGCAGGACGCGACGGCCTGCCCGCCTCGGCCTGGATGTGCTACGGCATGCAGGACATCGCCATCCTGCGCTCCATGATCGACTCGGGCGAGGCCGTGGACTCCCGCAAACGCATCGAGCACGCCAAGCTCGGCTCCCTGTTCGCCTTTCTCGAAACCTCCTCCTGCCGCCGCCAGGCGCTGCTGGCCTATTTTGGGGAGCACATCGAACCGTGCGGCAACTGCGACAATTGCCTGAACCCGGTGGAGACCTTTGACGGCACGGTCATCGCCCAAAAGGCGCTATCCAACATTTTCCGCACCGAGCAGCGGTTCGGGGTCAACCACCTGGCCCAGGTCCTGACCGGGGCCGTCACCGACCAGATCGTCCGCTTCCATCACGACCGCGTGTCCACCTACGGCATCGGCGGGGACATGAGCCCGGACGAATGGAAATCGGTCTACCGCCAGCTTCTGGCCGCCGGACTGTGTTCGGTGGACCTGGAGCGCTTCAATGCCCTGACCCTGAACGAACGATCCTGGCCCGTGCTCAAGGGCCAGACAGCGGTCCGTCTGCGCAAGGACCCGGCCCTGCCCGCTCGGGCCTCGAAAAAGAAGCGCCGCGTCCCGGCCCTGGCCGAAGACGTCCTGACCAATTGGGAGGCCGAGGCCCTGTTCGACAAGCTACGCGACCTGCGCATGGAACTGGCCGAGGCCCAGTCCGTGCCGCCCTACGCCATCTTCGCGGACAGGACCCTGCTCGAATTCGTCCGCTACCGGCCGCGCGATCCCGAAGAGTTCGCCTGCATGAGCGGCGTGGGCGCGAGCAAGCGGGAGCGCTTCGGCGAAGCCTTCCTGGCCTGCCTCAAGGCCCACGAGGACGAGCACGGCAGACCTGCGACCGTCCCGGAGATCCCCGGGGAAGTCCGCGAGGCCAAACGGCGGGAAGCGGCGGAAAAGCCGGACTTCACGGCCACGGCCCAGACCAGCCTGGACCTCTTCTTCGAACACGGCGACATCGACGCCGTGGCCGAGGCGCGCGGGCTCAAGCCCTCCTCCATCTGGCGGCATCTCATCCTGGCCGTGAACATGGGAAAAATCGACTACCGCCGCGCGGCCAACCTGCCGGACGAGGAATTGAAAAGAGTCGAGGACGCCATGCGCGGCTTCCGCGCCAAGGGCGTGACCGCTCTGGGACCGGTTTTCGAATCTCTGGGCGGAGAATACCCCTACGACTTGATCCGCCTGGTGGCTGCCGGACTGAACCGGGCCTGACGGTCCAATTCGAATTTCTGTTCGATAACGGGCGGCCCCCAGCCGTCGCCCTCGGCTTCCTCGACCAGCACGAATCCGCACCGCTCGTAGAGCCTCCGGGCCGCGTCCAGCCCGGCGAAGGTCCACAGGTGGACCGAGGCGAAGCCACGCTCGCGGCAAAAGGCCACGGCCCGTTCAAGCAGGGCCGCGCCCACGCCCCGGCCCCGGCAGGACTCGTCCACGATGAACCAGCGCAGCCGGGCGCCCCCCTCGCCCGAACGCGTGCCGTCCACGGCCACCGCTCCGACGAAACGCCCGTCCGACTCCGCCCACCAGAAACCGTCGCGCGACGGTGCGAACCCCGCCGCGAACTCGGCGACCTCGCGCTCCACCTGCGCCTCGAAGCGCCCGTCAAAGGCCCAATGGCGCGCATAGTATTCGACGTGCAGCCGAACCACCATGTCCGCCTGGCTCGGATTGCCCGTATGGATGATTGCATTCGTCATGGTTCAACCCTCCGGCGAACAAGTTGACTTTGTCAACTATTTTTCGCAGGATTCATCCATGAGCACCCGCACCCAGATCGACCGTTTCCGCCATTTCAACCGCTTTTACACCAATTACACGGGCCTGCTCGGCAGCCACCTGTACGACAGCCCGGTGAACCTGAGCGAGGCCCGCGTCCTGTTCGAACTGGACAGCCGCCCCGGGATATCGGCCAGAGACCTGGCGGCGCGCCTCGGCCTGGACAAGGGGTATCTGAGCCGCATGCTCAGGCGCTTCGTCGACCGGGGTTGGCTCGCGGAGCGCCACTCGCCGGACGACGCACGGGCCAAGGAGTTGCGCCTGGACGAAGCCGGGACCGCGCTCATGGCCGAATTGCACCGGGCCGCTTCCGACCAGGCAAAGCGCGCTCTGGCCGGGCTTTCCCCCGAGGACCGCGCCCGACTGCTCGAGGCCATGCGGGTCATCGAGTCCGTTTTGGCCAAATAAATATCCCCCGCCACCCCCCTTGCCAAAAACGCCTCCAGTGTCCATATTGGACCCACCATTGAAAAAGGTTATCAACATGAAGAAAGCAACGGCACAGGTAAAAGGAATGCACTGCGCGGCCTGCTCGGCGCGCATCGAACGGGCGGTGGGAAACATGGACGGCGTCGATGACGCGGCCGTGAATCTGGCCGCCGAAACCATGGCTTTGTCCTATGATCCGGACGCCGTGTCCCTCGACGCGGTGGGCAAGCGGATCAAAGATCTCGGTTTCGAGGCCGAGTTCCAGGACGCACCCGAGCCCGAAGCGCCCGGGCTGGCGGCCCTGAACCTGGACATCGGCGGCATGCACTGCGCCTCCTGCTCCTCGCGCATAGAACGCGTGGTCGGCAATCTGGACGGCGTGGACGCGGCCTCGGTCAATCTTGCCGCCGAGACCGGCAAATTCGTCTTCGATCCCTCTCTGGTCTCCCGGCGCGAGATTCGCAACGCCATTGCGAACGCGGGCTTCACTTCCGAAGAGCGCTCCGAGGCGGGCAACCTCTTCGAAAAACGCCGCCAGGAGGCCCTGGACCGCCTGAACGCCCAGAAAAAGGCGCTCATTCCGGCCTTCCTCTTCGCCCTGCCCCTGCTCATCCTGTCCATGGGCCACATGTGGGGCATGCCCCTGCCCGCCTTCCTCGACCCCGCGCATTCGCCCGCGACCTTCGCCCTGGCCCAGCTCCTGCTGACCCTGCCCGTGGTCTGGTCGGGCCGCAATTTTTATCTTCACGGCATCCCGGCCCTGCTGCGCGGCGGACCGGACATGGATTCCCTGGTGGCCATGGGCACGGGCGCGGCCTTCCTTTACTCCCTGTGGAACACCCTGGCCCTGCTCTTCGGGCTCGGCGACCCGCACATCCTGGCCATGGACCTCTACTACGAGTCCGCCGCAGTGCTCATCGCCATGATTTCCCTGGGCAAGTACTTCGAGGCGCGCAGCAAGCTCAAAACCTCGGACGCCATCCGAGCGCTCATGGAACTCGCCCCGGACACCGCCACCCTGCTCAAAGACGGCGAGCCGACGCCCATCGCCGTGGCCGAGGTGGAACCCGGCGACCTGCTGCTCATCCGGCCCGGCGAACGCATCCCGGTGGACGGCACCGTGACCGACGGCCGCTCCGCCGTGGACGAATCCATGCTCACCGGCGAACCCATGCCCGTAAGCAAGAAGGTCGGCGACACGGTCGCGGGCGGCACGCTGAACACTTCGGGTGCGCTGACCATGCGCGCCGACCGCGTGGGCAATGACACCGTGCTCGCCCGGATCATCAAGCTCGTCCAGGAGGCCCAGGGTTCCAAGGCCCCCATCGCCAACCTGGCCGACCGCATCAGCTATTACTTCGTGCCCTCGGTCATGCTCACCGCGCTGGTCGCCGGACTGGCCTGGTACTTCATCGGCCAGGCGGGCTTTCCCTTCTCCCTGCGCATCTTCGTGGCCGTCATGGTCATCGCCTGCCCCTGCGCCATGGGGCTGGCCACACCCATGTCCATCATGGTCTCGGCAGGGCGCGGCGCGCAGCTCGGCGTGCTCGTCAAGTCGGGACTGGCCCTTGAGGAAGCGGGCTCCCTGGACACCGTGGTCTTCGACAAGACCGGCACCCTGACCCACGGCCACCCCCAGGTGACCGGCATCACTATGGTCCGGGGGACCATGGCCCAGACCGAGGCCGTTTATCTGGCCGCCGCGGCCGAGAGCCGGTCCGAACACCCCCTGGCCCAGGCCATTGTGCGCTACGCCAAGAAAAAGGGCCTCGACTTTCCCGCGCCCGACGAGTTCGAGGCAATCCTGGGCAAGGGCATCAGAGCCAAGATCGGTTATCGCGAGATCCTGATCGGCAACTGGGCGTTCATGCAGGAGCAAGGGCTGGGCTTCGGCGCGGACGGCATCGCCGAGGAAGCCGTGAACGACTATGAAAAACAGGGCGCGACCGTGGTCTACTTCGCCTCGGAAAACAAGCTCAACGCCCTGTTCGCCATCGCCGATGAAATGCGCGACGAAACCCCCGAGGTCATCGCCGCCCTGAAGAAGGCCGGACTGACCCCGGTCATGCTCACCGGCGACAACGAGGTCAACGCGCGGGTCATCGCCGAACGGGCGGGCATCGACCAGGTCATCGCCGGGGTCCTGCCCGACCGCAAGGCCGAAGAGGTCGCCCGCCTCCAGGACGAAGGCCGCATCGTGGCCATGGTCGGCGACGGCATCAACGACGCCCCGGCCCTGGCCAAGGCGGACATCGGCATCGCCATGGGCTCGGGCATCGACGTGGCCGTGGAATCCGGCGACGTGGTCCTCATGCACTCGGACCTGCACGCCATTCTGACCGCCCTGCACCTCTCCCGGGCGACCATGCGCAACATCAAGCAGAACCTTTTCTGGGCCTTCGCCTTCAACGTCATCGGCATCCCGGTGGCCGCAGGCGTGCTCCACATCTTCGGCGGACCGACCCTCAATCCCATGATCGCGGGCACCGCCATGGCCATGAGTTCCGTGACCGTCGTCACCAACGCGCTCAGGCTCAGATTCTTCAAGGGATAAAAACACCAACGAAAGGAGTCCATTATGGCAACCGTAAAAGTCAAAGGCATGTCCTGCCAACACTGCGTGAAGTCCGTCACCGAAGTCATGGAGAAACTGGGCGCAAAAGACGTGTCCATCGACCTGCCCACCGGCGACGTGACCTACACCGAACCCGCCCCCATCAACAAGGACGACATCAAGGCCGCCATCGACAAGATCGGCTTCGAATACGTGGGCTAAGGCTCGATCCGAAGCCAGAACGGCCTGCGCGCGTCCGACCAATTGACGCCCCAGGCACCCAATGCTCCCAGGGCCAACGCAAAGAGAAGCCCGGATTCCAGGGCAAGGTTGTGTCCCACGAACAGACCGACAATGAAAAAGCCGAAGGCCATGCGCTTTATACGGCGTTTGACCACAAAGACGCCACCGCAGCCGGTGCAGACGCTGGCTCCGGCAGGTACTTCGGTAGTGCAAAAGGGACAATCTGCGTCATGCTGTAACGGGTAATAATCGTAATTCATAACGATCTCCCGGCCGGTCATTCCAAACCGGGCAACAGGCCCTGCTCCGCGCCTTCGAGGCGGAGCAGGGCTTTTTTCATCTCGATGCCGCCCGAAGCGGAGAAGCCTGTCATGGCCCGGTTGGCCCCGACCACGCGATGGCAGGGATAAAGCAGCGGAAACGGGTTGGCGGCCATGGCCCGCCCCACGGCCTGCGCGCCCTTGGGGCGACCCAGGAGGGCGGCCATTTCGCCGTAGGTCCGGGTGGCGCCCGGCGGGATGCGGCGCAGTGCGTCCAGGGCGGCCTTCTGAAATTCGCTCAGGCCCGAGAAGTCAAATGGCAGGTCCGGCCAATCCGGGGGACAGCGGGTCTCGTAGCGCAACAGGGCGGCCTTGAGGGCCCGGGCCTCGCCGGACAGGATATCCGTCTCCCGCGAGTCGGCGGCCCAGGCCAACTCGATACGGCGGACCAGCCCGTCCCGCCAGTCAAGGCGCAGGGCGAAGGTCGCGCCGCACACCCATTCGCGTTGCGGACGGCTCATGCCTTGTCTCCAACTTCCGGGCCGAACCAGTCCGGCGGCCCGCTTTCCGCTCCGTTGAGCTTGCCCTGCCAGATGTCTTCCGCTTCGAAGTAATCGCGGACGGCGTTGTGCATGCGGCGCATGTTGCCCGCCCAGTCCGGGGCCAAAAGTTCGCCCGAAGCAGGATTGCCGTTCAAACGGTGGATGACAACGCGCGGATCTAGGCGCATGATAGATTCGCCGAGCCAGCGCAGATACTCCGCCAGGGTGGGTGGGACGTACCGCCCCGACTCGTACCAGCGGGCCAGGCGCGTGCCCCGGCAGACGTAGACGTTGTGGAATTTGACGCCGCCCACCGGGAGCGCGTTGACGAAGGCCACGGTGTCGAGCAGTTCCGCGAGCCCCTCGCGGCCGTCCCGGGTCGGCAGTCCGGCCATGACATGGGCGACCACGGTCAGACCGCGCTCGGCGGCGGCCCGGGCGGCCCCGGCGAAGGCGGCCGCGTCGTGACCCCGGTTGATGTGCGCAAGCGTCGCGTCGTTGGCCGATTGCAGGCCGAGTTCGAGAAAGACCTCGGCCAGGCCGAGCCGTTCCCGGCTCCGGGCCAGCAAATCGAGCTTTTCCGCGTCCAGGCAGTCGGGCCGGGTCCCTATGGCCAGGCAGGTCAAGCCGGGCAGCCCCCGGAGCTCGTCCAGGACTTGGGCAAGCCTGGCGGCCGGACCATGGGTGTTGGAATAGGATTGCAGGTAGGCGGTGAATAGCGACAAATGGTGTTTTTCGACGTGAATATCGCGCCAAAAATCCCATTGTTCACGGATGGATAAGCCCCTTTCAAGCAGCCCGGAGCCCGAACCGGCGGGGTTGCAGAACACGCATCCTTCGCGCGACAGGGTTCCGTCCCGATTGGGACAGGAAAATCCGGCATCCAGGGGGATCTTCTGGACCCTTTCTCCGAACCGCCGCCGAAGGTGGGCGGAAAGTCGATGGATGCGCACCATGATGTTTTTTAGAAAATCTTGAGAAAAAAATGGCAAACCAGTGCTGGCATATTGCTAGACCCGATTTCATTTGGTACGAATCTTCAGTTGATATTGTACGCTAGCGCACTTCTCGCTTATTGGAAAGCGCGTTCCACGCATAGGTTTCTGACAAAGTTCTGAATTTCGAACGGGGGGTACATGGGTAACCTGCTCAACAAAATTATCGGCTCCTTCTCCAATGACCTGGCCATAGACTTGGGTACGGCCAACACCCTGGTCTATGTCAAGGGCAGGGGCGTCATGCTCTCGGAGCCGTCCGTAGTGGCGGTCAAAAAGGACTCGCGGGGCGGCAAAACCGTCCTGGCCGTAGGCGGCGAAGCCAAGAAGATGCTCGGCCGCACGCCCGGCAACATCGTGGCCATCCGGCCCATGAAGGACGGCGTCATCGCCGACTTCGAGGTTACCGAGGCCATGCTCCGCCACTTCATCTCCAAAGTCCATAACTCCCGCCGCCTGGTCCGGCCGCGGATCATGATCTGCGTGCCCACGGGCATCACCCAGGTGGAGAAGCGCGCGGTCAAGGAATCGGCGCAGTCCGCCGGAGCGCGCGAGGTCTACCTCATCGAAGAGCCCATGGCCGCGGCCATCGGCGCGAACCTGCCCATTACCGAACCGACCTCGAACATGATCGTGGACATCGGTGGCGGCACCACCGAAATCGCCGTCATCTCCCTGTCCGGCATCGTCTACGCCCGAAGCGTGCGCATCGGCGGCGACAAGATGGACGAGGCGATCATGCAGCACGTCAAACGCAAGTACAACATGCTCATCGGCGAATCCACGGCCGAACAGATCAAAATCCACATCGGTTCCGCCTACCCCTTGGGGGACGAGGAGCCGATCATGGAGGTCAAGGGCCGCGACCTGGTCACCGGCATCCCGCAGAACCGCCCCATCACCGCCGAAGAGGTCCGCGAGGCCATCTCCGAGCAGGTGGAGGGCATTGTTCAGGGCGTGCGCATCGCCCTGGAACAGACGCCGCCCGAACTGGCGGCGGACATCGTGGACCGGGGCATCGTCCTGACCGGCGGCGGCGCGTTGCTCAAGGGGCTCGACCAGCTGTTGCAGCACGAGACCCAACTGCCCATCACGGTGGTGGAGGACCCGCTGACCGCGGTGGTCCTCGGTTCCGGCAAGGCGCTGGACAACATCGACCTGTACAAGGACATCACCACCGACTAACGGCATGGCCCGATACCGGATTATTCGAAAGCGCACGATTGCCGAAGCCGCAATTGTGCGCTTTCATAAGTTGATAGGGAAAGACGCATGAGAGGACTCAAGAAGATCGCCATCCTCATCGTGGCCTGCCTGTTCGTGTACCTGTCCCTGTTCACCTGGAATCTGCGCACGGGCCATCTGGACGCCCTGTCCTCCCACACCGGGCTGGACATCTCCGGGATCATCCTCAAGCCCGGCATCTGGGTCGCGGAACAGGTCACCGGGTTCTGGCACCGCTACATCTATCTGGTTGGATTGAAGCAGGAGAACGACAACCTGCGGGCCGAGGCCGCCGAACTGCGGCGGGCCAACATGCTCATGGGCGCCCAGGCCCGGTCCGCCTCGCGCCTGGAAGCCCTGCTCGACTTCAGCTCACCGAGAAAATGGGCCTTTTCCGGGGCCCGGGTCATCGGCCAACGCATGGGCCCGGCGGGCGCGCTGGACACTCTGGTGGTGGACAAGGGCAAGGCCTCCGGCGTGACCGACGACATGCCCGTGGCCTCCCTCAAGGGCATGGTCGGGCGCATCCTGCGCTCGGGCGTGGCTACCTCCACGGTCCTGCTCCTGACCGATCCCAACAGCCGCATAGCGGTCATCGGGGCCAACAACCGCTCGCCCGGCATGCTCTCGGGCCAAGGGTACGGCGAGCCGCTGCAACTGCGCTACGTCAATCAGAACGCGCCCGTCGATCCCGGCGAGCTGCTTCTGTCCTCGGGACTGACCGGCATCTACCCCAAGGGGTTGCCCGTGGCCCGGGTGACCAAGATCCGGCGGTCCGACATATCCCTGTTCTTGACGGTTCAGGCCGAGCCCCTGGTGGACGTGGCCGGCCTCGAAGAGGTGCTGCTGCTCAGCCGGGAACCGGAACCCGCCGTGGAGGCAGGGACCGGCGACACGGCCGCACCCGACGCCCAGGCCCAACCCGACGACACGGCCGGGAAGGAGGACGCGCGCGGTGCTGCCGACCAATAATCCTCTGGCCGTGCTCTGGTGGGGCGCCTACACCCTCCTCGGCGTGTGGGCCCAACGGACCGTGCCGGGCATCGACTTCTTTGCCCCGGCCCTGATCGTCTCCCTCCAGGAGGAAGGCGGCCAGCGCACCGCCGTGCTGGCCGTCGTCTGGATGCTCCTGGTGGAGGGCGCGGGCAACCTGCCCTTCGGCTACGCCCTGGGCTGCTACGGCCTGCTGACCGCGGCCTACTTCGCCGGACGCTGGCTCTTCGAGGCCCGCTCCTATCTGTTCATGGCCCTGCTCGGCCTGTGGCTGGGCCTGCTCCATCCGGCCCTGATCTATGCAGTGTCCTTCTTGGCCGACCTGGACGTCTCCATGCGGCCCATCCTGATCCAGGGCGGCATCCAGGCCGTGGTCTTCCCCGTGCTCTGGTTCCTGGTGGACCATTTCTTCCCCGAGAGGTTGCGGCAGGATGTCAGACCTTTATAACGAATCCGAACAGCAGGCCCCGCGCTCGGGCCTGCTCCTGCTCCAAGTCCTCATCCTCGGGCTCTTCTGCCTGTTCGCCGTGCGCCTCTGGTACCTCCAGATCCACCGCGGCGAGGAGTACCAGGTCAAGGCCCTGGAAAACCAGTTGCGCCAGGAATCCATCCCCTCGCCGCGCGGGCTCATCCGCGACCGCAACGGCGACCTCCTGGCCGTGAACGAACCCGCCTACGCGCTGGGCATCATCCGCGAGGACTGCCCGGACGTAGACCGCCTCGTGCACCAGATAGCGACCTGGACCGGCAAAGACTATTTCGAACTCAAGACCCTGTACAACAAGAACCGCAAACGGGTGAAACCGTTCGAGCCGCTGATCATCGTCCCGGACCTGACCTTCGCCCAATTGGCCGTGGTCGAGACCAACAAGCTGCGCTGGCCCGGCCTGGAAATCCAGTTCCGGCCGCGCAGGCTCTACCGCTACGGCACCCTGCTCGCCCATGTGCTCGGCTATGTGGCCGAGGCGGACGAAGAGGATCTGAACAAGCGGCCCGAGCTGGCGCTGGGCGACTACGTGGGCAAGCAGGGCATCGAGTTGATGCTCGAAGACCGCATGCGCGGCATCAAGGGGCGGACCCAGTACCAGGTGGACGTCAACGGCCGCCGCCTCAAGGAGCGCATCCTCAAGCATCCCCAGGCCGGACGCGAGATATCCCTGTCCATCGATCTCGAACTGCAAAAGCTGTGCATGGACTGGCTGGCCGAGGAGGCGGGCGGCGTGGCCGTCATGGACGCCGACACCGGCCAGCTCTGGGCCCTGGCCACGGCCCCGTCCTACGACTCCAACGACTTTTCCTCGGGGTTGAGCTCCAAGCAGTGGGCCAAGCTGCGCGACGACCCCCTGCATCCCATGCAGAACCGGGTCATCCAGTCCGTGTATCCCCCGGGTTCCATCTTCAAACACGTGGTCGCCGGGGCCGGGTTGCACTACGACATGATCGACCCCAAGGAAACCGTGTTCTGCTCCGGGTCCATGAAGCTCGGCCGCCGGATCTTCCGCTGCTGGCGCAAGGGCGGCCACGGCAAGGTCGACCTCCGGCGCGCCCTGATCGAGTCCTGCGACGTCTATTTCTACAAACAGGGCAAGAAGCTGACCGTGGACCGCATGAGCGCATTCGCCAAAGCCGTGGGCTTCGGCGAGAAAACCGGCATCCGGCTGCCCCACGAGAAGGCCGGCAACATCCCCACCCGCGAATGGAAGCTCAAACGGTTCGGCGAATCCTGGCAGGGCGGCGACAACCTGAACATGGCCATCGGCCAGGGCTTCACCCTGGTCACGCCGCTCCAGGTGGTCCGCTTCTTCGCCGGGCTGGCCAACGGCGGCAAGCTGCTCAAGCCGCTGCTGCTCAAGGACGAGAAGACCGACATCCAGGCGCGCATCCCGCTCAAGCCCGACCAGCTCGAACTGCTCCGCCAGGGACTCATCGACACCGTGGAGGACGCGCACGGCACCTGCCGCCGCATCCGCACCAAGGGCGTGACCGTGGGCGGCAAGTCCGGCACGGCCCAGGTGGTCCGGCTGACCGACGAGCTCAAAGCGCTCAAGGATGACGATATCCCCTATAGATTCCGCGACCACGCCTGGATGGCGGCCATCGCCGAAAAGGACGGCCGCCGGTTCGCCATCGCCTGCCTGGTGGAACACGGGCTGCACGGCGGGTCCGGGGCCGGCCCCATCATCAAGGCGGTCATCGACTACCTCTTCGAAGGCAAGATCACGCCCAATCCCGAGGAGCGGAAGGCCAAGGCCCGGGCCGTGCGCGCCCTGTCCCTCAAGCACAAGGAGAAGCGCCATGCCCATTGACCGCCGACTGCTCTTGTACATTAACTGGCCGCTTTTCGGTCTGGCCGTGATCCTCTTCCTCATCGGCGTACTCAACCTCTACTCGGCCAGCGGCACCCGGCTCGAAGCAGGCATGAACATGGCCCCCTACTACCACCGCCAACTGCTCTGGGGGCTCATGGGCCTGATCGGCATGGTCGTCTTCATGTTCTTCGACTACCGGCACCTGAAGACCATGGCCTGGCCCCTGTTCTGGATCACGGTGATCCTGCTGGTGGCCGTGTTCTTCGCGGGCAAGACCATCTACGGTGCGCGGCGTTGGCTCGACCTCGGATTCATGAACTTCCAGCCTTCGGAACTGGCCAAGATCGCCATTCTGATCGTGGGCGCGCGGATATTGTCCCGGGAGCGCGAACCGCTGAACTTCATCCGCCTGGCCTACGTTCTCGGCGTGGGCCTGGTCCTGGCCGGGCTGATCATCAAGCAGCCGGACCTGGGCTCGGGGCTGTCCATCCTGATGATCCTGGGCGGCATGATCCTCTTCCGAGGCGTGACCGCGCGGGTCTTCAAGACCTGCCTGGTGGCCATCCCCTGTCTGCTGCCCCTCTCCTGGTTCTTTCTCCATGACTACCAGAAACAGCGGATCATGACCTTCCTGGACCCGACCACCGACCCCCTGGGCGCGGGCTACCACATCATCCAGTCCGAGATCGCCATCGGCTCCGGCGGGTTCTGGGGCAAGGGATTCCTGGAAGGCACCCAGTCGCAGTTGCGCTTCCTGCCCGAACGCCACACGGACTTCGCCGTGGCCGTCTTCGGCGAGGAATGGGGCTTTGTGGGAACCATGATCCTGCTGACCCTGTTTTGCGTGTTCCTGTACCAGTTGGTGGTCATCGCCCGGGACGCGCGCGGGCTCTTCGGATCCTACCTTTCCGCAGGCGTGTTCTTCTATTTCTTCTGGCAAATCCTCATCAATACGGGTATGGTCCTCGGGCTGATGCCAGTGGTCGGCATCCCCCTTCCGTTCATCAGTTACGGGGGCAGCGCGACCTTGGTGAATTTTTGCCTCGTCGGGCTTGTACTCAATGTGTCGATGCGCCGATTCCTGTTCAAGCAGGCTTGATCGACACGGATCACGCCCCTTTTTTCACAACCAGGTTTTCCAGGAGCATATTTGCATGGCCAGAGATGAGATCAACGCGTTTTTGGGGGCGGGGACCAATTATCACGGAAAGTTGCACTTCCAGGGTGCGGTGCGCATAGACGGCAACTTCCAGGGCGAAGTGGTCTCCGAGGGAACGCTGGTCATCGGTCAGGAGGCCGTGGTGGACGGCCAGATCAAGGTCGGCCAGCTGGTGCTTTCCGGCAGGCTCAAGGGCGAAGTCGAAGCGAAGAACAAGGTCGTCTTGCACAAGACGGCGAATTTACAGGGCAATATCAGGACTCCGGTCCTGGTGGTCGAGGAAGGCGCGGTGCTTGAGGGCCAACTCGTCATGGGCAGCCTGGACACCGCCGCGGGCGTAACGCCGCAAAAGGAAACCGATCAGTCCTGATTGGTTTCGGAAAGGGCGAATTCGCGTGGGTTCAACGGCAAAAAGCCTTTGACACAACGCGCGAAATTGGGTAATTCCCAGTGACTTTGCGCCAAAATTCACAACCTCATCGGGGGCATAGGTATGGTTTTACCTGACAAAACAATCTTTATCCAGGGTCTGAACTTTATTGTCATGATCTTCTTGTTGAATGTCGTGCTGATCCGCCCGATCCGCGAAATCATCAAGAAACGCAAGGGGTTGATGGCGGATCAAATGGACAAGATCGAAGGTTTCAACGCCAGCGCGGCGGAGAAGGTGGCCGACTACGAGGCCCAGCTCATCCAGGCGCGCAAGGAAGCCGGAGAGATCCGCAACACCGCCAAGGATGAAGGCGTGGCCCAGGAACAGGCCATGCTGGCCGAAGCGGGCAAGGAGGCCTCGGGGCTGATCAAGGCCGCCCGCGCCGAGATCGAGTCCGAGGTCAAGGTCGCCATGGAGCAGCTGTCCAAGGACGTGTACGACTACGCTGAGCAGGCAACAGGCAAGATCCTGGGCCAGGCTTAGACGAGAGGAGGGGTTCATCTTGAAACGGACGTATGTGTTTTTTGCGGTCCTGCTGACCGCCCTGGCTGTCTCCTCGATCGCCTTCGCCAATGAAGGGGGAGGCCATCACGCGCTTTTCACGGCCGCGAACATAAAGGATTACGGCCTGCGCATCCTCAACTTCGTGATCTTCGCATGGCTGCTCTACAAGTTTGCGGGCGCCAAGGTGAAGGACTTCTTCGTCGGACGTCGCGACGGCATCAAGCAGGATCTGGACGACCTGCAATCCCGTCAGATCGAAGCCGAAAAGAAGCTCAAGGAAGTCGAGGCCAGCATCGCCAACATGGCGCAGGAAAAGCAACAGATCCTTGACGACGCCAAAGCGCAGGGTGAGGCCATCAAGACCGCCATCATCGAGAAGGCGAAAAACGATGCCGTCGCGCTGACCGAACAGGCAAAGCGCACCGCTTCCAACGAGGCGCAGGCCGCCGTCGAGACCATCCGCGCCGAAATGGCCGAAATGGTCATCGCCGCCGCCGAGAAGATCGTCGCCGAGAAGCTGAGCGCCCAGGATCACGACAAGCTCGTGGATGACTATTTAACAAAGGTGGTGCTCAATTGATCGGTAACGTAGTTTCCCGCCGTTACGCCAAGGCACTCTTTGCCGTCGGCGCCGCCAAGGGCGAGGCCGAGCAGGTGAAATACGGCGAACAGCTTGCGGCCGTCAGCGCCTCCATTGAGGAGGCTCCCGAAGCCATGGCCTTCTTCAAGAACCCGGCCTTCAGCGCCGAGGAGAAGAAAGCCGTCGTCACCAAGCTGGTCGAGAAGATGTCGTTGGACCAGATGGTCAAGAACTTCTGCGACCTGCTGGCCGATCGGGGCCGGGTCGAGATGCTCCCCGCCATCGCCTCCGATTACAAGGCTATGATTGATGCCGTCTCCGGCGTCGTCACCGGTGAACTCGTCACGGTGAGCGAACTCAACGCGGAAAGAAAATCTGCAATCCAGGCCCAGCTGGAGAAACAGGCCGGCAAAAAGCTGGAACTGTCCTTCTCCACCGACGAGTCCATTCTCGGCGGCATCGTCCTCAAGGTCGGGGACCGGGTAATGGACGCCAGCCTCAAGGCTCAGCTGCAGATTTTAAAAGAAAATATTAAAAGGGGTGAGTAGGGCAATGCAGATCAAAGCAGAAGAAATCAGCAAAATCATTCAGGACCAGATTCAGAATTACGAATCTCGTGTTGAAATGAGCGAGACCGGCACCGTCCTCTACGTCGGCGACGGCATCGCTCGCGTGCACGGCGTCGAAAACGTCATGGCCATGGAGCTGCTGGAATTCCCCGGCGGCCTGATGGGCATGGTCCTCAACCTCGAAGAGGACAACGTGGGTGTCGCCCTGCTGGGCTCTGACACCGGCGTCAAGGAAGGCGACCCGGTCAAGCGTACCGGCCAGATCTACTCGGTCCCGGTCGGCGACGGCGTCATGGGCCGCGTGGTCAACCCCCTGGGCGAGCCCATCGACGGTCTGGGACCCATCGAATCCACCGAGACCCGTCCCGTGGAAATGAAGGCCCCCGGCATCATCTCCCGTAAATCCGTCCACGAGCCCTGCTACACCGGCCTGAAAGCCATCGACGCCATGACCCCGGTCGGCCGCGGTCAGCGCGAACTGGTCATCGGCGACCGCCAGACCGGCAAGACCGCCGTCTGTGTGGACGCCATCCTGGCCCAGAAGACCACCGACGTGCATTGCTTCTACGTGGCTATCGGCCAGAAGAAGGCCTCCGTCGCCCTGGTCGCCGATGTGCTCCGCCAGCATGGCGCCATGGAATACACCACCATTGTTTCGGCCACCGCTTCCGAGCCCGCCCCGTTGCAGTACATCGCAGCCTACACCGGCGCGACCATGGCCGAGTTCTACCGCGACAACGGCAAGCACGCCCTGATCTGCTACGACGACCTTTCCAAGCAGGCCACGGCCTACCGCGAAATGTCGCTGCTGCTCCGCCGCCCCCCGGGACGTGAAGCTTTCCCCGGCGACGTCTTCTACCTGCACTCCCGTCTGCTGGAACGCGCCTGCAAGGTCAACGACTCCCTGGGCGCCGGTTCCATGACCGCCCTGCCGGTCATCGAAACCCAGGCCGGTGACGTGTCCGCGTTCATTCCGACCAACGTCATCTCCATCACCGACGGCCAGATCTACCTGGAGCCCAACCTGTTCCTGTCCGGCGTCCGCCCGGCCATCAACGTCGGCCTCTCGGTCTCCCGCGTCGGTGGTTCCGCCCAGATCAAGGCCATGAAGCAGGTGGCCGGTACCCTGCGCCTCGACCTCGCCCAGTACCGCGAGCTGGCGGCATTCGCCTCCTTCGGCTCCGACCTGGACAAGGCCACCCAGACCAAGCTCAACCGCGGCGCCCGCATGGTCGAGCTGCTCAAGCAGCCCCAGTACCAGCCGCTGACCGTCCAGGAGCAGGTCTCCGTGCTGTACGCCGGTACCCGCGGCTTCCTCGATGATGTCCCGCTTGAGGCCGTCATGCGCTTCGAAGCCGAGTTCCTTGAGTACATGCGCAATGCCAAGTCCGCCGTTCTCGACGCCATCGCCGAGAAGGAGAAGATCGACGACGCCGTCGAAGCTGACCTCAAGGCCGCTATCGAAGAGTTCAAGAAAGGCTTCAGCGCTTAACCAAGGGGTAGTTGAATGGCTTCGTTAAGAGACGTCCAGAATCAGATTACTGGCGTCAAGAAAACCAAGCAGATCACCAAGGCCATGGGCATGGTGGCATCGGCAAAACTGCGCAACGCGCAGGAGCGTATCGAACGCTTCCGTCCGTATGCGAACAAGTTTTACGAGATGCTTGGCGACTTGGCGGCCGGAGCTGACGAATCGGTGCATCCGCTGCTGGAAGTCCGTGAAGAAGTGAAGACCGTGGGAATCATGGTGGTCACCTCGGACCGCGGGCTGTGCGGCGCGTTCAATATCAACATCATCAACACGGCCAGGAAACTGGCTCTGGCCAAAGCGGCTGAAGGCAAGACGGTCAAACTCTGGTGCATCGGCAAGAAGGCGCGCGACACCTTCAAGAAGCTCGATTTCGAAATCGTGCGGGCCGAGGCCGACGCCATGACCCACTTCGACTTCACCCTGGCGGCCAGCGTCGGGAACGAATTGATCTCCGGCTATGTCGCGGGCGACCTCGATGAAGTCCACGTGTGCTTCGGCGAGTTCCAGAGCATGGCCAAACAGCCGCCCGTCGACCTGACGGTGCTGCCCATGGCGGCGCACGAGGAAGCCGGGGAGCAAGGCGAGACCGGAACCTCCGGCGACTACTTGTACGAACCGTCCGTGGAAGGGTTGCTGGCCGAGCTCCTGCCTCGGTTCATCAAGGTCCAGGTGTACCGCGGTCTGCTGGATACTTCCGCATCCGAGCACGCGGCCCGCATGGCGGCCATGGATAACGCCACCAAGGCATGTGACGAGTTGACGGACACCCTGACCTTGCTCTTCAACAAGACAAGGCAGGCCGCCATCACTGGCGATCTTATGGACATTGTCGGCGGCGTGGAAGCGCTGAAAGGATAAAAGGGGGCTATGAAAAATGGCTAATACTGGTAAAATCGTTCAGGTAATCGGCGCCGTCGTCGACGTCGAATTTGCCGAAGGGAATCTTCCCAACATTCTGTCCGCGTTGGAGATCCAGAATCCCAACAACGTCGATGCGCCGGACCTGATCTGCGAAGTCGCCCAGCACCTGGGCAACAACGTGGTCCGCACCATCGCCATGGACGCTACCGAAGGTCTCGTCCGCGGCATGGCTGCCGTGGACACCGAATCGCCGATCACCGTTCCGGTGGGCTCCGGTTCCCTGGGACGCATCATGAACGTCGTCGGCAAGCCCGTTGACGAACTGGGTGAGGTGCCCTGCGAAAAGCGGCTGCCCATCCACCGTGAAGCCCCTGCCTTCACCGAGCAGTCCACCAAGGTCGAACTGCTCGAAACCGGCATCAAGGTCGTTGACCTGCTCATCCCGTTCCCCAAGGGCGGCAAAATGGGCCTGTTCGGCGGCGCCGGTGTCGGCAAGACCGTTATTCTCATGGAGATGATCAACAACATCGCCAAGCAGCACGGCGGCATCTCCGTGTTCGCCGGTGTCGGAGAGCGCACCCGTGAGGGCAACGACCTCTACCACGAAATGAAGGAAGCCGGCGTTCTGGAGAAAGCCGCGTTGGTCTACGGCCAGATGAACGAGCCTCCGGGAGCCCGCGCCCGCGTCGCCCTGACCGCCCTGACCTGCGCCGAATACTTCCGCGACGAGGAAGGCCAGGACGTGTTGCTCTTCATCGACAACATCTTCCGGTTCACCCAGGCGGGTTCCGAAGTGTCCGCACTGCTCGGCCGCATGCCTTCGGCGGTTGGTTACCAGCCGACCCTGGGCACCGACCTTGGTAAGCTGCAGGAACGCATCACCTCGACCAACAAGGGTTCCATCACCTCGGTCCAGGCCGTTTACGTGCCCGCCGATGACTTGACCGACCCCGCGCCGGCCACCACCTTCGCGCACCTTGACGGTACCCTGGTTCTGTCCCGTCAGATCGCCGAGCTCGGCATCTACCCGGCAGTTGACCCGCTCGACTCCACGTCGCGCATCCTGTCCCCGGACGTCCTGGGCGCCGAACACTACAACACCGCCCGTGAAGTCCAGTCCGTGCTCCAGAAGTACAAGGACCTTCAGGACATCATCGCCATTCTCGGTATGGACGAACTGTCCGACGAGGACAAGCTGACCGTCGCCCGCGCCCGCCGCGTGCAACGCTTCCTGTCCCAGCCGTTCCACGTGGCCGAGGTCTTCACCGGCGTGCCCGGCGTGTACGTCAAGACCGAGGACACCGTGAAGGCGTTCCGCGACATCTTGGACGGCAAGTACGACGACCTGCCCGAGCAGGCCTTCTACATGTGTGGTCCCATCGAGGAAGCCATCGAAAAAGCCAAGCAGTAAGCGAGGTAACTCATGGCCATTATGAAGCTTGAAATTGTCACTCCCGACCGGAAGGTTCTTTCCGAGGATGTGGAATACGTGGGCGCGCCCGGCATCATGGGCGAATTCGGCGTACTGCCGAACCACGTGCCCTTCCTGTCCGCTCTCGGGATCGGCAATCTTCACTACAAACAAGACGGCAAGGCATTCTACGTCTTCGTCTCCGGCGGCTTCGCCGAAGTCAGCAACAACCAGGTCACCATCCTGGCCGAGGTTGCCGAGAAAGCCACCGAGATTGACGTGGAACGCGCCATGAAGGCCAAGGAACGCGCCGAACAGCGCAACCAGGCCGCCAAGGAGAAGGTCGAGGCCGCCCGCAACCAGGTCGCACTGAAACGCGCCATTTCGCGCATCAGCTGCAAGTCCAATGGCCAGAACGCCGGTACCTGCTAACAACGACCATCCCACCACCCGATAACAAAGGGGCGGCTCCGCAAGGAACCGCCCCTTTTCATTGGCTACCGCGCCCCACGCTGTATGCGTTGCGTGATGCACCTTCGGCAAGGCCGAATGACTGCGGGAAAAACGTCCTCCGCAAGCCGTGCGCCGCGTACTCCCCGTAAAGCAACGTAAAAGTTTTGGAGATCCCCAGGCACCTTTTCCAAAAGGCTCTTGGTCCGTCGAAGACGCCCGCCCGGCATGGCTCCTTGTCCGAGCAAACCGGCGTGCGCAGCCCCCGCCTTAGAGGCCGAGCTTCCGCTCCAGCTCCGCCCAGACGCGATCCGGGGTAAGATCCCTCATGCACTTGAAATGACCTTCGGGACATTTCTTCGGACCGTGCAAACCACAGGGGCGGCACGGGAGGCCATCCACTTCAAGGACCGTGGAGTTGTCGCCGCGCGGGAAGAAACCGAGGGCCTCGACCGTGGGGCCGAACAGGGCCACCAGGGGCACATCCTGAGCCCAAGCGAGGTGCATGGGGCCGGAGTCGTTGGTCAGACAGGCATCAAGCCTGCCGAAATAGGCGGCCAATTCCGGAAGGGAGAGTTGTCCGGCCAGATTGGTCACGCGGCTGAGGTCGGTCCGCGCACCATCGATGACGCGGGCAGCCACCGGCTCCTCGCCCGGCCCGGCAAAGACAAGTACATGCGCGCCGGCGTCCACGGCGCGGGCGACGATTTGGCTGAAATATTCCTCGGGCCAGCACTTGGTCGGCCAGGTGGAGCCGGGATGGATGCCGAGCACCGGCCGGTCGAGGCAGAACGCCTCCCAGAAATGCGCGGAGGCGCGACTGGCGCCCTCGGGCAGCACGAGTTCGGCGCGGGGTGCGGGGCCGATGATGCCCAACGGCCGGACTAATTCCATGAGCCGCTCAATCTCGGCCAACTCGTCGAACCGCCGGTCCACGGTCTCGGTGTAGGCCAGCCGGTTGAACCACGGACGGTTGTAGCCGATGCGCCGCCCAATGCCCGTGGCCCCGGCCACCAGGGCCGAACGCAGGCTGGTATGCGCCGAAATCCACAGATCGAAGCCGTCTTTCCCAAGCTCCCAGCCCAAGCGGACGGCGGCGTTCAGGGACTTTTGCGCACCGCGCTTGGCGAACGGCCGGACCCGCGCAATCTCGGGCTGGGCCATGAACACGGACTCCACCCCGGTGCGCACGAAGAAATGAATATCCGCGTCCGGGAAACGGTCCTTGAGCGCCCGAAGCAAGGGCAGGGTCAGGACCGCATCACCCAGGAAGGCGGTCTGCCAGACGCCTATTTTTTTGTATTCGCGCATGGGGTGTACGTGTATCCTGTCGGGCAGGTTCAGGCAACATCTTGATCTGTGAACGCCCAACGGCTACCCTAGGCGCACCAAAGGAGCCCACCATGAAATACATCATGTTCGAAGACTTTTCCGGGACCGCCGTGCCCATCATCTTCCCCAGCCGCATCAACTTCGACGAGATGCGCGAACAGATGCCCTATACCACCGCCCTGTCCGCCGGGTACATCACCCTGACCGACGCAGGCGTGCGTTGCCACGGCCAGTCCAAATCCCTGCAACTTGAAGCCGGTCCCGACGACGCCGCCATCATCCAAACCAAATTCGAAGACGCCGAGAGCTGAGACGCCTTCCACGCCGGGGGAAGGGAAGAGGGAAAGCCGTTTGCAAAGAGTTTCCCCTCTCCCCTTTCCCCGGACTTCTTCCCCCTCTTCCCCCCCAAGCCTTGTTAAATCGCTGCGCGAAAGCGGTTGCGATGTTGGGCCCTTCTTTTGGGAGGGAGGGGAAGCGGTGTGCGCAGGAGAGAAAAAATCAGGGCCGACATTTTTATATGCCGACCCTGATCCTTTAAACAGGAATGGGGACCGAGGATCAGGCCTGGTAACCCCGGGCCAGACGTGCGCCGAGTTCCTTTGCCGCCTGAAGATCCCTGGGGAACTGTTCCGCGCGCTGCCGGGCTTTGTCGTTCTTGTCAAAGCCGGTCTCGAACTTGTCGTAGTCGCTGTACTGGGTGGTATTCGTGGACAGCAGCAGTTCGCAAGAGCCAAAATGCCGGGCCAGGTTGGCCCGGGTCCGTTCGAACATCGACGGGTAGCCCAGCTCGTCGAGCCGGCTTTCCGGCACGTTCATGGTGTAGATCAGCCCTGTGGCGATCTTGCCCGGGAAATGCGGCTTGGAGTAGTCCGCGTAGTTGAGATAGGGGAACTGCAACCGCTCAAGGAACGCCCGGGTACAGGCCAACTCGCAGCTGTAATACACCGGGGTACCGAGCAACAGGGCGTCCGCCTCCCTGAACCGCTCCAGAACGGGTTGCAGGTCGTCCTTGAGCGCGCACACGCCAATCTCCCGGCGCCCGTGCCGTTTGCAGGCGAAGCAACTCGAACAGCCCTTGAAATCGAGGTGGTAAAGATGGATCAGCTCCACCTCGGCCCCGGCCCCGCGCGCACCCTCCAAAGCGTGCTCGATCATGGTTGCCGTATTCCCTTTCTTCCTCGGACTGCCGTTGAAGGCCATCAGTTTCATACCAGCTCCTTGTGCGGGACGCGGCACGCCACGCGGCTCTTGGTGTTCTAGCGAAGATGAAAATCCCAAAAGGACAAGAAGCGCAACCCGCTTTCCCGCCCAATCTCAACACAAACCGGATCGCCCTGTCCTTGCACCATGCGGCGAAGTCTGCGGACGGGCGAAGTCCATCGACCGCGACAAGGCAGGGCAAGGGGTGGAGCCGCGGGGGTCACAGGAACCATGCGGGCACGAAGCGGCTACCCCGGCTGACCTCGGCTTCGAGCCGCCTGTAGTCCGGCTCGTATTCGGCCACGCAGGCCCAATAGGCGGGGGAATGGTTCATGTGGCGGGTGTGGCAAAGCTCGTGCAAAAGCAGGTGATCCACCAGAACCGGGGGCAGGAACAGCAGCTTGGCGTTGAGGGAAATGGTCCCGCGCGACGAACAACTGCCCCAGCGGGTTCGTTGCCGCCGCACGCGCAGGGCGGCGTATTGGAACCCGGTCCGTCGGCTGGCCCGGTCAAGCCACGGCAGCAACGCCTCGCGCGCCTTCTTCACGGTGTGGCGGCACAGCCCGTCGAGAAGCCCCTCGCGATCCAAGGCGGGTCCGGCGACGAGCAGCCGGGCCGCGTTCTCGGTCACCCGCACCCGGCCTGGCCGGTCGAGGTAGTCTACCCGAACGGTCCGTTCGATGGCGCGGTAGTCGATGCTCGCGGGCAGTTGCGGCGGCGCGCCCGAAAGGTCGATCCCGGCGGCGCGCATGCGGTCGCGGGTACGTTCGATCCACGACCGTTTTTCTTCCAGGATATCCGGCACCTGGGCCGGATCGAATCGCTTGGGCGTGACCACTTCGAGGCCCCGGCCCGGGATCAGCTTGACCAGCACCCGCTTGGCGCGCGGGTTGGCCTTGACCGTCAGGGGCAGCTCGGCAAAAACGGCGAGGCCGCTCACTCGGCCAGCTCCTCCTCGGTGCGCACTTTGATGCCGCGAGCCTTGAGCAGCCGGGCGAAAAATCCATCGCCGGGCACGCGAACGGAAGAGAAGCTCCCGTCGTAGATCTCACCCGAGCCGCAGGATGGCGAACGAGCCTTGAGTACGGCCTCGCGGCAGCCGAGAAGTTCGGCCAGCCGGGCGCCTTCCTCGGCCCCGCGCCGGAACTCGGCGGTGCGGTCCGCGCCGTCGGCGTCCACCACGCAATCGCCCCGGATTTCGCAGGGCCTGCGCGGCGTGGGCAAACCGCCGAAGACTTCGGGACAAAACGGCACGGCGCGCCCCCGGCGGATCAGTTCCACCACGGGCGCGAAGGGCTCGGCCTCGCCGTTGTAACGGCAATACAAGCCCGCCAGGCAGGCGGACACGAGAATGGGCGTATCGGGCATGGGCCTATTCTACACTTGATCTTTGCCGGGTCAAAGCCCTATTGTCTGGCTCCCGCAAACAAGGACCCATCCCATGACAGACACAGACAAGAAACGCCGCATGTACATTTTCCTGCTGGTGCTGGTCATTTGCTCCAGCGCGGCCTTTCAGGGCTGGCGGACCCTGCTGAACAACTTCGCCGTGGAAGTGGCCGGGCTGGACGGCATAAGCATGGGCATCGTCCAGTCCGTGCGCGAAGTGCCCGGTTTCCTGGCCCTGCTGGCCATCTACATGATCATGATCGTCTCCGAGCACCGATTGGCCGCCCTGTCCGTGGTGGTGCTCGGCCTGGGCGTCTCCCTGGTTGGATTGATGCCGTCCCTGGGCGGCCTGGTTTTCACCACCCTGCTCATGAGTTTCGGTTTCCACTACTACGAAACCATGAACCAATCCCTGACCCTGCAATACTTCGACAGGACCGAGGCCCCGGTGGTCATGGCCCGCCTGCGGTCCATCACCGCCCTGACCAACATCAGCGTTGGCGGAGCCATCTATCTGCTGGCCAAGAGCCTGGGCTACACGGAAATGTTCGCCCTGCTCGGCGGGGTAGCCGTGGCCGCCGGGCTTTGGGGCCTGACCCGCGACCCGTCGCGGGCGGACCTGCCGCCCCAGTTGAAAAAGATGACCTTCCGCTCCCGGTACTGGCTCTACTACGCCCTGACTTTCCTAAGCGGGGCCCGGAGACAGATCTTCACGGTCTTCGCCGTGTTCCTGCTGGTCACCAAATTCGGCTACACCGTCCAGCAGGTGACCATCCTGTTCGTCTGCAACAACATCATCAACTACTTCGCCAACCCGATCATCGGCCGGTCCATCAACAAGTTCGGCGAGCGTTCGGTCCTGACCGTGGAATACACCGCCCTGGCCATCATCTTCTTGGGTTATGCCCTGACCGAAAACCCGATCCTGGCCGCAAGCCTCTATATCCTGGACAACATCGTCTTCAACTTCGCCATCGCCATCAAGACCTTCTACCAGAAGATCGCCGACCCGCAGGACATCGCCTCGGGCATGGCCGTGGGCTTCACCATCAACCATATCGCGGCCGTGGCCGTGCCGGTCACGGGCGGGCTCATCTGGATGGCCGACTACCGGCTGGTCTTCCTGGCGGCCGTGGGCCTTTCCCTGGCCTCCCTGGTCCTGGCCCAACTGACCACACGCCAGATCCGCGCCGCCGCCCGGGACTGATTTCGGACCCCGGCCAGGACCGCCTTCCGACCAAAGGATATCTTATACTTCTCTCACGGATCGGCTTCGTGTATGGTGTATGGGAAAATAACTTCCCTGCACCCAAACAAGGAACGCCGCCCCATGGACAAGATACGCCTGCTTTTCGTGGACGACGAGACCAACGTCCTCGCCGCGTTGCGCCGTATGCTGCGGAACAAGAGGGACCATTGGGACATGACCCTGGTCAACTCGAGCCAAGCCGCCCTTGAAGCCCAGGAGAAGGCCCCCTTCGACGTCATCGTCTCGGACATCAAGATGCCGGGAATGGATGGCGCCGAGCTGCTGACCCGGGTCAAGGACACCTATCCCGGAACCATCCGCATAGCCCTGTCCGGCCAGGTGGACCTGAACGAGGTCATCCGCTCCATCCGATCCGTGCACCAGTACATCTCCAAGCCGTGCTCGGCCGAGGATCTCATCGCCCGCATAGAAGGCGCCCTGCGCTCCAAGGAGGTCTTGACCGACCTCAAAATGCTCAAGCTGATCACCGAAATCGACGCCCTGCCGGTCATTCCCCGCATCTTCCAGGAGATCCGCGACGAACTGTCCAAGCCCGAGCCGTCCATCGAGCGCATCGCCGACAGCATCATCCAGGACGTGGGGCTCATGGCCAAGATCCTCAAGCTGGTCAACTCGCCCTTCTTCGGCCTGCCCACGCACATCGACTCCATGCACAAGGCCATTACCATGCTCGGCCTGGAAACCATCAAGACGCTGATCCTGTCCACCCACCTGTTCACCTCCTTCGACGACCACGCCCTCTCCGGGCTCAAGCTGAACCTGCTCTGGGAGCACAGCTTCCGGGTGGCCAACATCGCCCGGCTCATCGCCGAATGCGACAAGGCCGAAAAGCAGGTCATCGTCAACTGCCGCATGGCCGGACTGCTGCACGACGTGGGCAAGCTCATCCTGATCAACTACTTTCCCGAAATGTATAGACAGGTTTTGGAAACGGTTCGCAAGGAGGGCGGCCCGATCTACGTCGTGGAGCAGCGGGTCTTCGGCACCACCCACGCCGAGGTGGGCGCCTACCTCATGGGCCTGTGGGGTCTGTCCGATGCGGTGGTCCACGCCATCGGCTACCATCACGACCACCGCCCCTCCGACGAATACATCCCCAACGTGATCGCTGCGGCCAACGCCATCGACCACCACTGCGTGGTTTTTCACAAGGAATATGCCCGAATCAGCATCCGCGAGGCGATGGCCCCGCAACTGTTCAAGGAAAAGCGGCTGCAAGCGTGGCTGGACCACATCACCGAACACTGGCAGGACATCGACGCCTTCGACTGTGGCGACGAAGACGTCCTCAACAAGATCTTGGACAAGGGGTAGCCATGAAACCACGCATCCTGCTCGTTGACGACGAGCCCAACGTCCTCTCCGCCCTGCGCCGCCAACTGCGCGAACAATACGAGGTCGATGTCCAGGCCAATCCGGCCGAGGCCTTGAAGCGGATCGACAAGGCCACCCCCTACGCGGCAGCGGTCTCGGACTACCGCATGCCCGGCATGAACGGCATCGAATTCCTCAACGAGCTGAAAAATCTGAGCCCGGACACCACCCGGCTCATGCTGACCGGCTACGCGGATCTGGACAATGCCATCCGCGCGGTCAACGACGGCAACGTCTTCCGCTTCCTGACCAAGCCGTGCGAACGCGACAACCTGCTCCGGAACGTGGCCGACGCGGTCCGCCAGCACGAATTGGTCACCGCCAAGCGGGTCCTGCTCGAAAAGACCCTCAAGGGAAGCGTGGACCTCTTGAGCGAGATCACCTCCATGGTCAACCCCCACGCGGGCGAACGCATCAACCGCGTACGCCGCTACGTGCGCTACTTCGCCGAGAAGAAGGGGGCCAAGGATTTGTGGCGCTACGATATCGCGGCCATGCTCTGCCAGCTCGGCACGCTCATCCTGCCGCCAGGCACCCTGGAGACCCTGGAGGAAGGCGGTGAAATCTCGCCCGAGCAAGTCCAGATGTGGGAGATGCACCCGGCCATCGCCCAGAGTCTGGTCACCCGCCTGCCCCGGCTCCAGTCCATCGCGGATATGATCGCCTATCAGCTCAAGGGGTTCGACGGCACGGGCACGCCCCGGGACAACGTCAAGGAAGAAAACATCCCGCTGGGAGGCCGCATCCTCAAGGTTGCTCTGGACTACGACATGGCCCGGCAGCGCGAAAGCACCCCCCAAAAAGCCTTCCTCAGCCTGGAAAAGGATCTCGAAGCCTACGACCCCGAGCTCATGTACTATCTTGAAGGCATGCTCGGGGTGGAGGCGCGCTACGCCATCCGCACCGTAACCCTCAGGGAGCTTGCGCCGGGCATGGTCCTGCACGAGGACGTGATCTCCAAGCAGGGTGCCCTGCTGGTGCGCAAGAGCCTTGAATTGACCAAGGACAAAATCGACCGCATGCACATGTTCGCGGAAAAGGTCGGCATCCCCGAGACCTTTACCGTGCTCGTGCCGGAGATTCCAAGCCGATGACCGGACGCGCAGCGCACGAAAACGTCCCGGTGCTCTTGGTGGACGACGAACCCAAGGTTCTCGACGCCCACCGCCGGACCTTACGCGGCCGGTTCGACCTGCACACCGCCCAGGGCGGTAAAGCGGCCCTCGAAGTCTTGGCGGACCACGGCCCGTTCACTGTGGTGGTCACCGACTTCAAGATGCCGGATATGGACGGCATCAGCCTCCTCGCCCGGGTGGCCGAGCTTTACCCGGACACCGTGCGCATGATCTTGACCGGCTACGCGGACATGGA
The DNA here is from genome assembly GCF_017351175.1 of Desulfovibrio sp. Huiquan2017. Classification (NCBI taxonomy): domain Bacteria; kingdom Pseudomonadati; phylum Thermodesulfobacteriota; class Desulfovibrionia; order Desulfovibrionales; family Desulfovibrionaceae; genus Desulfovibrio; species Desulfovibrio sp. Huiquan2017. The sequence continues at coordinate 221,545 of NZ_JAFMPN010000004.1, forward strand.
CACCGCCATCCGGGCCGTGAACACCGGGGCCATCTTCCGCTTCCTGACCAAGCCCTCCGCCCCGGACGACCTGGCCATGGCCATCGGAGCGGGCATCGAACACGCCGAGATGGTTCGGGACGCAAGGAAATTGGAGATCGTCCACCGCCTGAAGGACGGCTTCGAGCAAACCCTGCGCGCCTTCACCCGGTTGGTGGAGTTCCGCGACCCCTACACCTCCGGGCACATGGACCGGACCGCCGACATCGCGGTGATGATCGCCGAACGCATGGGCATGGCCGAAGACGACGTGGCCGGGCTGCGGCTGGCCGCCATGGTCCACGACATCGGCAAGGTGGCTGTGCCCTCGCACCTGCTGAACAAGCAGGGAGAGTTGAGCGACGCCGAATTCACGGTCATCAAGGCCCACGCCGAAGTGGGCGCCGAAATATTCAAGGGGCTGGGCGTGGTCTGGCCCATCGCCCGAATGATCCGGGAGCACCACGAACGGCTGGACGGCTCCGGCTATCCGCTGGGGCTCACCGGCGACGAAATGCTGCCCCAGTCCAAGGTGCTGGCCGTGGCCGACGTCATCGACGCCATCATCACCCATCGGCCCTACCGGCGCGGCCTGGGCAAAGACGAGGTCGTCGGGTATCTGCTTGAAGGCAAGGAAACGCTCTTCGATCCTCAGGTGGTGGACATCGCCCTGTCGCTCATGGACGAGGAGCGTATCCGCGAACCCGGGAGCTAGGCCTCCTGGGGCTCCTCGAAGGGCAGCCGGACCGTGAAGGTCGTGCCCTCACCCTCCACAGTCTCGATTTCGATGCGTCCGCCGTGCATGCCGACCACCACATTGTGCGAGATGGCCAGCCCCTGGCCCGTGCCCTTGCCCACTTCCTTGGTGGTGAAGAAGGGATCGAAGGCCTTGGCCGCCACTTCGGCGGACATGCCCGTGCCCGTGTCCGAGACCTCCAACACCGCGAAATCCCCTTCGGACCGCGTGTGGATGGAAATGGTTCCCTGGCCGTCGCTCCCTTGAAGCTTGGACTCGATGGCGTGGGCCGCGTTGACGATCAGATTCAGGACCACCTGGCCGACCTCGCCCTTGAGGCAGAAGACCGGGGCCAGGGAATCGTCCGGCTCAAACGCCATATCCGCCACGTACTTCCATTCATTCGTGGACACGGTGATGGCGTTCCTGACGATCTCGTTGAGGTCGTGGAATGCCTTGGCCAGCTCCCCGGGGTGGGCCAGCTGCTTGATGGACCGGACGATCTCGGCAATGCGCTTGAGCCCGGCCTCGGATTCCTTCAGGGCATTCGGCACGTCCTCGGCCAGGTAGGCCATCTCCTCCTCGTCCAGGACGGATCCGGCCCGCTCGCGGAATGACTCGTCCGGGAAAAGATCGGGGTGCTCCTCGACGAACCGGACCAGTTCCCGGCAACGCCCGATGGTCTGGGTGTAGGTCTCGCAGGAATCGCTCAGGAATTGCAGGTTGGAGGTCACATACTGGGTCGGCGTGTTGATCTCGTGGGCGATGCCCGCGGCCAACTCGCCGATGGACTCAAGCTTCTGGGACTGCCTGAGCTGTGATTCCACCACCAGTTGCTGGGTGATGTCCCGGCCCACGCCGACGAAACCGATGAGCTCGCCCGACTGGTTGCGGATGGGGCCTATACTCGATTCCAGGGTGTATCGTTCGCCGTTCTTGCGCCGGTTGACAATGCGCCCTTTCCAAACCTCGCCCCCGGTGATGGTCTGCCACATGTCGTCGAAGAACTCGGCCCGCTGCTCCCCGCTCGCCAGGATGGAGGGCGGCCGGCCCACGGCCTCATGCCGGGAAAAACCCGAAACCGCCTCGAAAGCCGGGTTGACGTAGGTCATAAGGCCGTCCAGACCGGTCATCACGATCATCTCCGCCGCCTGGTCGATGGCCGCGGTCAACCGACTCATGGCCAACTGGGCCTCCTTGATCCCGGTGATGTCCGTGAAGGTATGGATGTTCCCGGCCGCCTTGCCTCGGGTATTGCCCATCTCGACCACCTGCCACAGGACCCAGATGAAACTCCCGTTGCCGGACAGGAGCCTGAGCTCGACCTTGTCCGTGGCCGGGCCGACCCGTTCGAGCCAATGCTTCCAGACCAGCTTGCGGTCTTCGCGGTACACATTGTTCAGCCATCCCTGGCCCGCCAACTGAACCGCCGAGGCCTTAGTCATCTCGTGCATTTTCTCGTTGGCGTAGAGCAGATTCCCGGCGATGTCGGTGATGATGATGGCCACGGGCGAGGCCTTGGCCAGCCCCCGGAAGCGTTCCTCCGATTCCTTCTGGGCCTGGTTGGCCTTGTGGATGCGGGTGGCGTCGTTGCCGATGCACAGCAGCTCCGCCGGGCGGCCCTGATCCATGATCAGCTTGACCGTCCAGGAGACGTATCCTTCGCGGCCGTCGGCCATGCGCACGGGGATCTCGTTCTGGCGGCCTTCGCCGCCGATGACCTCGACCACCGCGTCCAGCCCCTCTCCTTCGGCGGAGACCGCGAAATAGGACATGAGCGTGCGCCCGCGAATTTCTCCGTCCCGACCCGCCAGAAAGGCCCGGGCAAAGGAGTTGGCAAAGGTGATCCGGCCCTGGCCGTTGATGCGCAGGATCAGGTTGTTGGCGCCCTCGACCAGATCGCGGTAACTCTTCTCGCTCGACTGCAGATCGCTGATGAGCGGCTCGCTGACCTTGAGGAAAAGGAAGGCGCAGAACATGGTCAGCCCCAGGCCCACGCCGAAAATGGTCAGGTTGGCCCGGGTAAACGGAGCGCGTATCTCCTCCAGGTCCATCCTGGCCACCATGCCGAACCTGTTCCGGTTCAGGATCATGGGCGCGTAGGCGGCCAGGGTCTCGACACCGCGGCTGTCCAGGGCAATCAGGGTTCCGCTCTCCCCGGCCAGGGCCCGCCGCAGGGCCTCGTGGTCGGCCTTCCCCGAAGACTCCCCGACGGCGGGGACGGCGGCGGGCACCGGCCTTCCGTTGATCAGCAGATAGCGGATCTTCCCATTTTCAAGCCGGGCCACGATGAACTGGCCGGATCGGCTCTTCAGTTCGAATTCGCGCTGGGCCCGGCCGAGATGCTCGATGATGGCCTCCGTGGTTACCTCCGCATGGGCCCCGCCGCCGCCATGGGCCATCCAGCCCATCTCCACGGCCAAGCTGGCCTGGCTCTCGACCAGTTCCTGCAACCGGACCCTTTCCTCGACGATGGCCGTCTTGAGTAAGAGGCGCGTGCCGTAGGTGGATACCGCAGCCACAAGGGCCACCATGATGAGCAACAATGAAAGAACTCTCCGATTCCGTCCCTGCATGGATACCTCCACAATCTTCCGAATACACGAATATTGGCGGTCTTTCCATATGCACCACTTTATAAATTGGACATATCGTGGATTTGGTGTACAAGGCGGTCCGGCAATCTTGCGGGCGGTTGACTTCCCGCACAAGAATGTAGCAGTTTATATTTGGATGCATTGGGGGACCCTCCCCCGAATCGGAGATAAAGATGAACACACGAGGGCCGGAACTGGCCAAGGTTTTTTTACAGACAGGCGACTGTTTCATCGGAGTACAACCGACTCTGGTGACCACTGTGCTCGGCTCATGCCTGGCCGTGACCATACACGCGCCCAAGATGGGCATCGGAACCATCTGCCACGCCTTTCTGCCGGACAGTTCCACTTCCCGCCATCCACAGGGCGGGGAACCGCAGATCTGCCGCTTCGTGGACACGGCCTTGCAGAACATGCTTGAAACCATGGACAAGATCGGCGTGCCCCGGCGGGAACTGTGTATCAAAATGTTCGGCGGCGGCCAGGGCGTGGCGGTCAACAACGTGGAACCCACGGGCTCGTACAACATCGGCCGGCGCAATATCGAGATGGCCAAGAAACTGCTCAAATTCGCCCGGCTGGATATCCAGGCCCAGGATGTGGGCGGCCCGCAGGGCCGCAAGCTCATGTTCAACACCAGCACCGGCGACGTCTGGGTCAAAAAGCTGAACAAATCCCAGCTCACGGCCAGCGGCGCCAGCGGCCCGAGAGGCGCCAAATTCTAGGAATCCCCATGCGCACGAAATGGTCCGCCTTTTTTCTGGCCCTCGTCCTGCTGCTTGCCCCGACGGCCTGGGCCGTCCGGGCGTCGGCCGGGGACGCCCTCTACCAATACGCGACCATCGACGCCCTTCTGGCCGGGGTCTACGACGGCAATCTGACCATGGACCGGCTGCTCACACACGGCGATTTCGGCCTCGGCACCCTGAACGGCCTGGACGGTGAACTGGTGGTCCTCGACGGGGTGGCCTACCACGCCGCGGCCGGAGGCCAAACCGACATCCCGGCCGGGGCGGCCATGACGCCCTTCGCCTGCGTAACCCACTTCACGCCGGGAATCGTCCTGGCCCTGCCCGCAATCCACGGGCTCGACGCCCTGAACGCGGCCGTGACCGCGCGTCTGCCCAGCAAGAACCGATTCTATGCGATCCGCATCGACGCCGCCTTCGACCGGGTGCGGACCCGGGCCATTCCCCGGCAAACACCGCCCTATGCGCCGTTGGCCGAGGTCACGAAACAACAGGTGATTACAGACTTTTCGGGGCCCGGGACCCTGGTGGGACTCTACTCGCCCGACTTTGTCAAGGGCATCAACGTGCCCGGGTTCCACTGGCATTTCCTGACCGGGGACCGCACCGGAGGCGGACACGTCCTGGGCTGTTCCTTCGCTTCGACCGACGCCCATCTGGACGAAATACGCTCATTCGCGTTAGACTTGCCCGACTCGTCCGATTTTGACCGGCTCGACCTGGGCGGTGACAGGAGCCGGGAACTGAAAATCGTGGAACAGGGGACATCGAAAACGGAGTAGATTCATGCCGCAATACCCGGTGCGCATCAACCCGGAGCTCATGCCTATCATGGACCGTTACCTGGCGCTGCGCCGCGTCGGGCTCGAAAAACTCCGGATGGCCGTGGCGGCGGGCGATTACGCGGCGGTGGCGCGGCAGGGACATATTCTCAAGGGGAGCGGCGGTTCCTACGGATTACCCCGGCTGTCCGAACTGGGGGCGGCCATAGAAAACGCCGGGCAGCGAGGGGAGTTGGCGGCGGCCGCCAAACTGACCAAGGCCGTGGGCGAGTATCTGGACAATGTGGATATCACCTATCAAGCAAGGACACCGGCCATGCGCATCCTGATGTTCGCCATAAATGATCCCGCCGGGACCGCCATTCAGTTCTGCAAGGCGCTCAACCGCCACACAGGACACTCGGCCCGCCTGGTCACCCTGGAAACCCGTTACGCACACGATTGGGAAAAGGACCTGCATATCCCGGACCTCGGCCCGGACGGCATGGAGGAAGTCGCCATCCTCATGCGCGAGGCCGACGTCTTCCACTTCCACATGACCTGTGACGAAAACCAGCCCTTCGGCCCGCTCAAGCCCGCCGACTACCTCAAGGGCAAGCTCGTGGTCCACCACCATCACGGTCACCACGACTTTCGTTCCGACCCCGAGTCCTTCCGCGAGAAATACCGGCAACGCAAGCGGACCAACCTGCTCGTGTCCACCCCGGACCTGCTCAAGCTCCTGCCCGAGGCCCGCTGGATGCCCAACGCGGTGCCCATCAACGACCCGCTGCTCAAGCCCATGTGGGGCCGCTTCGACGATCCGGGCCAGCTCAGGGTCTGCCATTCTCCCACCCGCAGGGACCTGAAAAACACCGAAGAATTCCTGGCTGCGGTCAAGTACGTCAACCGGCGCAACATCTATCTTTCCGTAGACCTCATCGACAATGTGCCCAACCACGAATGCCTGGCGCGCAAACGGCGTTGCCACGCCCTGTTCGACCACATGCAGGGATACTACGGGGTATCCAGCCTGGAGGGGTTGTCCCAGGGACTGGCCGTCATCGCGGGGCTGGACGACTGGAACCGGATGCACATCGGCAAATTCGCCGGGACCGATGACCTGCCCTGGCTTACGGCCACCAATCAGGACGAACTGGCCGCCCTGTTGCTTCGGCTGGTCAAGGACCGCGACTATTGCGAACGGGCGGGCGAAGCGGGCCGCGCATTCATGGAGGCGTGCTGGTCGGATCAACGCATCGCACACGAGCTGGCCGCCTACTACGAGGCCCTCTGACCGCTTCCGGCTTTGCCTTTGGCCGACAATTCCAGTATACCCCACTAGAGTTTTTCATTCAGCAAGGGGTACGCATGACCAAAAACTTCCGGCTCCGGATCCTGTTCCTGGCGGCCTGCGCCATGGCCGGGCTCGCCGTCGCGGTCCTGTCCATCCGCCCGGCCACGGCTGAAGAAACGGTGCGCCACGAGGTGCGCATGGATGTGGACTTCACGGTCCTGCCCATCGTCCTGCCCGACGGCACCGAAGCCCCCGCCGAATCCACCGCCGACCAGCCGGAAGCCGCGACCGCCCCCGAACAACCGACATCCGCCGACCAGGCCACGGCGCCCGCCCCCGAATCCCCCGCCGATACGGCCGGTCCCGAACCGGCGGCCGAGGCCGCCAACACGGCGGAGATCCCGGCCATGGCTCCGGTCGCGGGCGCGGGGACGATCCGCTCCGTGGTCTTGGATGAAACCGCCCAGGGCTTCAGCATCCAGGTGGTCGCCGACCGCGCCGTGGGCCAGACCGCGGTCATACGCCTGGAAAATCCCCGGCGGCTGGTGGTGGATATCCTGGGCCCGTGGCGCTACCGGGGCGTCAACGTCTTGCGCTCGGAGGGCGCGGTCAAGCATCTGGTCCTGGGCGAACACCCGGACCACTTCCGTATGGTCGTGCACTTCCGCACGCCGCCGAAAAAGCCGGTCATGCCGGACATCAAGAAGGCCGGGGACGAACTCCACGTCCTGGTCCCCCTGCCCTAGCACCCCCACCCTGTGACGCAATTGTCACAAACGAGTCATTGTCTCGTAACTCCACCGGGTTACTCGTGATGCGTTGCGCCGCTGGCGGAACACATCTTTTCAATTGCCACGGAGCATGAACAATGACGAAGACCATCAAGGTGTCTTCCTCCAGCCTTGATTTCCACTACGGCGACTTCAAGGCCCTGGAAGACATCAGCATCGACTTCGAGTCCAACAAGGTCACCGCGCTCATCGGGCCGTCCGGGTGCGGCAAGTCCACGTATCTTCGCTGCATCAATCGCATGAACGACCTCATCCCCGGTACCCGGGTCGATGGCAAAATGACCCTCGACGGCCAGGACATCTATGCCCCGGGCCTGGATGTGGTCTCCCTGCGCCGACGCATCGGCATGGTCTTCCAGAAGCCCAACCCCTTCCCCAAGACCATATTCGAAAACGTGGCCTACGGACTGCGCGTCAACGGAGTCAAAGACAAGCAATTCATGGAGCAGAAGGTGGAGGAGAGCCTCCAGGGCGCGGCCCTGTGGGACGAGGTCAAGGACCGGCTGCACACCTCGGCGCTGGGGCTGTCCGGCGGCCAGCAGCAGAGGCTGTGCATCGCCCGCGCCCTGGCCGTGGAGCCCGAGGTCCTGCTCATGGACGAGCCCGCCTCGGCGCTGGACCCCATCGCCACCCAGAAGATCGAGGACCTCATCCACGAACTCAAGAAGGAGTTCACGATCATCATCGTCACCCACTCCATGCAGCAGGCGGCCCGCGTGTCCGACCGAACCGCCTTCTTCTACATGGGCAAGCTGATCGAGGTGGACGACACCAAGACCATGTTCACCAACCCCGCCAACAAACAGACGGAAGATTACATCACGGGCCGTTTCGGTTAAGCTGAACAGCAAAGGACGCAACGCATCATGGAACAACGCGCACATTTTTCCAAAAAACTAGAGGACCTCAAGGTCATGGTCCTGCGCATGGCGGCCCTGTCCGAGTCGGCCGTGCACAAGGCGATCCGGGCCTACCTCGAAAACGACGCCGACCTGGCCGAAGCGGTCATCGTCGGCGACGAAACCATCAACGAGATGGAAGACGAGATCGACAACTTCAGCCTGGAGCTGCTCGCCCTGGACCAGCCCATGGCCGTGGACCTGCGCACCATCGTCGGTGCGCAGCGCATCACGGTGAACCTGGAGCGGCTCGGCGACGAGGCGGTAAACCTGGCCCACAGGGCCATCTTCCTGTCCACCCGGCCGCCCATGCCCCACAACCCCAAGATGGAAGACCTGGCCAATACGGTCAAGAAGATGCTCTCCGAGGCGCTCAAGGCCTACGTGGACGACGACGTCTCCCTGGCCGGGCAGATCTGCCGCATGGACGACAAGGCCGACGACCTGACCATCGCCATTCTCCGCCAGATGGTCGCCGACATGGTCACCGAGTCGCGCATCGTGGAACGGGGCGTGCACGCCATCATCGGCGCGCGCCACCTGGAACGCATCGGCGACCTGTCCACCAACGTGGCCGAGACCGTGGTCTTCGTTGTGGAAGGCACCAGCATGAAACACAACTGCCGGGGCTGATCCACGCCGCACGAAGCAAAAGGCCCGCCCCGTCCAAACCAGGACGGAGCGGGCCTTTCCGTTGTCTTCTGCAAAACGGCCGGTCGGGGACAAGGTTTTACGCCCGGTCCAGTTCGGCCAGCAGATCGTCGGAGCGTCGTTCCAGTTCGGTCAGCAGTTCGGGACAAAGGATCTCGCCCCCGCCCCGGGCGCAACATTCGAGTTCGTACGCGGCCCGGCGAACGGCATCGGCCCCAAGGCTCGCCCCCACGCTCTTAACGGTATGGCTATGCAAGGCCACGGCGGGAAAATCACCGTCCGCCAAGGCCCGCCGGACGCCTTCCAGGCGCAAGCGGATCTCCATGGCCGCCTTGGGCAGCAACAGCGCGAATTCCTCCGGGGTCAGCCCCATCTCCGCACTGGCCATCACCGGATCGAAAACCGCCGAACGCCGACCGTCTCCCTCATCGCCTTCGGAAGTACTCGTCATTCCCCCCCCTTTTTGCCCCGAGCCTAACGCAGGCTCCCCCGGGTGAAAAGAAAATCATGGAAAGCCCGGCAGCTAGACGGCTTCGGCCGCGTCGGGTTGTTGCCGGGCATACCATTCGGCATAGACCTCGCCCCAACGGCACAGACTGCCGATGACCGGCATGATGCTCTCCCCCAGTTCGGTCAGGGAATACTCCACCTTGGGCGGAACCTGGGCGTAGACCTCGCGCCGGACCACGCCGTCCGCCTCCAGCTCGCGCAATTGCTGGGTGAGCATCTTCTGGGTGATGTTCGGGATGGATCGCCTGACCTCGCTGAAACGCATAGTTCCCTCGTTTCCCAGCCGATGGATGATGAGCGGCTTCCACTTGCCGCCGATGACCTGCAAGGTCAACTCCATGCTGCAATAATACTTCTTGTCGCCGCAAACCTTCAGAGGACACGCCTCGGCCATAACTTTTCTCCCGATCCGCAAGCGCCCCTCCCGGAGCGTCTTCGGCCTGCTGGTATCTTTTGGGTTACTATAGAACTTTGAAGTGCGTACTTGATCTTTTCTCTCCGTTAGCAGAGAACATGAACAAGGTAAACAAGTGCTCCGCACTCCCAACCAGGAGGTTGAATATGGATACTATGGAAGCCCTGTGCACCCGGCGCAGCGTACGCAAATTTGAAAACAAGCCCGTCCCCGACGAGATGGTCAAGCAGATCCTTGACGCGGCCATGATGGCCCCCAGCGCGGGCAACGGCCAGCCGTGGCAGTTCATCGTGGTCAACGAACGGACCCGGCTCGACGCCATGGTGGACCTGCACCCCTACGTCCAGATGGTCCGGCAGGCCCAGTTGGGCATCATCGTCTGCGGCGATCTGTCCAAGGAGAAGTTCCCGGGCTACTGGGTCCAGGACTGCGCCGCAGCCATGGAAAACCTGCTCCTGGCCGTACACGCCCTGGGCCTGGGCGCGGTCTGGACCGGCATCTATCCCAAGGAGGACCGGGTGGCCGGCTATCGGGCCATGTTCAACATCCCGGACCACGTCATGCCCCTTGGCTTCGCCCCCATCGGCTGGCCCGCACAGCAACCCAAATCCGAAAGCCGCTTCAATCCGGACCGAATCCACTACAACACCTATTAGGAGCGTCCCATGAAAGTTGTCGCATTCAACGGCTCCGCCCGGAAGGGTGGCAATACCGCCGAGATGATCAAACGCGTCCTGGCCAAACTCGAGGCCCAGGGCATCGAGACCGAGATGATCGAGCTGGCGGGCAAGAAAATGCACGGTTGCATCGCCTGCTACAAATGCGCGGAGAAAAAGGACCGCCGCTGCGCCGTCAAGGACGACTTCCTCAATGAATGTATCGAGGCCATGGAAGCCGCCGACGGCATCCTGCTCGCCTCGCCCACCTACTTCGCGACCATCACCACCGAAATGAGCGCCCTCATCGACCGCGCGGGCATGGTCGGCATGGTCAACGACTCCATGTACGCCCGCAAGGTCGGCGCAGCCATCGTCACCGCCCGGCGCGGCGGGGCCATGCAGACCTTCAACACCATCAACGCCTTCTTCTCCAGCCAGCAGATGATCGTCCCCGGCTCCCGCTACTGGAACATGGGCTTCGGCCGAGAAAAAGGCGAGGTGCTCAAGGACGAAGAAGGCATGCTGACCATGGACATCCTCGGTGACAACATGGCCTGGCTTCTGCACAAGATCCAGGACTAACACCTCCGCCCGCTCACACTCGGACAAGAGGCCCGCTCCGGCAATCCGGAGCGGGCCTCTTGCGCCTCTTCGAAAACGTTTTTCCCTCTCCGCCCCAACCCTTCTCCGCGCCATGCAACCATCCTTTCGAGATTGCAGGAGCCGTGCATTTTATCCAAGGGGACTTTCGGCCGCGTAAGGACGGAAGGCCCGGAAAAACCGTGCGGAAAGGCCTTCTCCCCGACAGCGCTCCCCTATTGGGGCAAGGTGACGACGACGCTGGTCTCGCCGGGGACGTCGGTCTCGACGGTGATGTCGCCGCCGTGGGTGCGGGCGATGAGCCGGGCCGAGTAGGTGCCGAGCCCGGAGCCGCGCGAGGGGCTGGAGGTGGAATACTTGTCGAAGAAGGTTTCGCGCACGGACAGGGGGACTTCGCCCTGGTTGCGGATGATGATGGTCAGGCCGTCGTTCTTGTCCAAGAGGATGGATACGGACCCGTTTTCGGGAGAGGCTTCAAGGGCGTTGGCGAAGAGATTGCAGAGCATGGAGCGGAAGAGTTCGGCATCGGCGGACACGGGCAGAGCGCCGTCCATCTGCCCGCCGCGCACCTCGATGCCCACGCTGATACCCTTTTCGCTGAGGGTGGGCAGGGATTCGGCCTTGATCAGCTCAAGAACGTCCAGGACATCCACGGCGGTCCGGTCCAGGACGTAGGTGCCGCATTCCATCTTGTAGAGGTCGAGAGAGCGGTTGATGAGTTCGAGCATGGCCGCGCCCGCATTTTCGATGGTGGCGAGCATGGCTTCCTGGGGTCCGTCGAGATTGCCGCGCCGACGGATTTCCTCGGGCAGGCCGATGACCGCGCCGAGCGGGGTCTTGAGATCGTGGCGGGCCATGCGTTCCACATCCTCGCGCAGGGCCTCGGCCAGTTTGCGGTCGGAGATGTCACGGCTGACGCCTTGCAGACCGATGCGTTCGCCCTCCTCGGAAAAGAGAATGCCGAGATGGGATTCAAGCCAGACCGAGGACCCGTCGGCGCAGATGAATTCGAGATCTTCGGTGACCGAGGTGAGGTGCTCCCGGCTTTCGTCCATATCGTCGAGCACGCGGAGGGAATCCGTAAAGCGGGCCCTGGAGGCCGGGGCGAGAAAATCCTGGATATGGCGGCCGAGGACCTCGGACCGTTTGAAGCCGCGCACGGCCTCGTCCGAGGGGCTGACGTAGGTGAACCGATAGTCCGCGTCCAGCCCCCAGATGATGTCGGTGACGTTTTCGGCCAGCAGGCGGTATTGCTTTTCGCGCTGGCGCAGGGCCTCTTCCATGAGCTTGCGGTCGGTGATGTCCGTGCCCACGCAGAGCAGGCCCAGGATGGTCCCGTCCTTGGAGCATACCGAGTCATTGGCCCAGGCCACCCAAACGATTTCGCCGTTCTTGCGCACGTTCATGGCCTCGTTGAACGGATGGGCCGAGGGATTCATGAGCAGCCGATTGAGGTAACGGCGCACGGAGCGGCCTTCGAGGCTCCTGCGCGGGACCAGGGTGCCGACCAGGGGTTTGCCGAGAAGCTCGCCCGGCTCGTAGCCGTAGAAATCCGCGGCGTACTCGTTGCAGAAGACGATATCGCCGTCCATGTCGATGCGGATGATAATGGACTTGGCGCTGTGCACGAGCTGGTAGTAACGCTCGCGGTCCTTGAGTCGGCCCAGGATGATGACGGCCACCGCCCAAAGTAAGGCCGGAATGAGGATCATGGCCAGCAGCCCGAGGCCGAGAATATAGTTTTGGTGCGGGGACCCGCCCCAGCCGCCGCTCGGGGCCGCGCCCAGGATCCAGTCGCCAGAAGGCACCTGAATGGTGCGGACGACCGGGGCCATGTTGAAAACCACGGAATCGCCGGCGAGCATGGGATCGCGGCCCTCCGCAAAGGTCCTGCGGCGCAGGGCCAGGAGCACGTCGCCGGGCACGCCGATGCCCATGCCGTGAAACAGCGCGGGACCGTCGAAATGAACGCTGATCAAGCCCCAGTAGCTCGCCTGGCCCGTCCTGCCGGACAGGAAAACCGGAGCCAGGATGATGAGTTCGTCGGATGCGCGGGAATGCTCGTCCTGTGCCAGAATCTGCCGCTGCCCGGTGGCCCTGGCTCGCTCGATCAAGCTTCGCAAGGCCACGGGAGCGTTTTGGACCAGGGGATGCCCGAACCCCTTGCCCGCGCTCCAAGGCGGATAGGCGTGCGAGAGCATCCCCCCCTTGGCCAATTGGATGGAGCGCACGGCGGGCATGTTGACCAACAGGGCGTCGGCCATGACCTCGAACTGGTCCTGACTGAGCTCCGGATTGACCTTGAGGAAGGCCTCCAGGGCACTGGCCAAGTGGATGCCCGAGCCGATGGCGGCGTCCAGATTTCCCTTGGCCTCGTTGAGGGTCTGGACCACCCGGGCCCGAACCTTCTGGGCGTGATTGTCCTGGTCCGCGCGATAGCCGACGTACACCATGACGCCTACCATGAGGCCTATGACGGGGGGAATCAGGAAGGTAACGCGTTTAAGCATGGGAGCAGCCATTCGTTGTCGCGGCCGGGAATCGCGCCGCGAGATTTCCACTATAACAAAACGGCCGAAGAAAGAAAACGTGAGGAGATGGCCGGCGGGTCAGCTCCCGACTCGGGCCAGAGCGGTCCCGCTCAGGTCCACGGCCGGGCGCGGGATGGCCAGCAGGGAATCGTCCGGGACGAACGGCTGCATGCCACGGCGGTTCAGGCGCATGTCGCGCACGCGGCGCAGGTTGCCGCTGCCGATGGGATCGAAGGCCACGGCCGGGGAGCGGTCCGGGCCGCACAGGAAATCGAAGACCAGGTTTTCGGACAGGGAAAACATGTCGTCAAGCTGGCGGTTGACCCGGGAGGAGTGAAGTAGCCGCTCGGCCAGGCGCAGGGAGCCGGTCCAGGATTTGCGGCCGGTCACGGAAAGGCTGCCCTTGAGCAATTGCTTCTTGACCAGGAAAGGCAAGCGGCGGCGGTCCATGGCCATGAGCAGGGAGTCGTCCTGGACGCGATTGGGCATGCGCAAGAGGTTGAGCGCGGTCTCCTGTTCGGTCCGGAAACGGCGGTCGGCCTGGGCTTCCACGTAGACGTGGGACAGGTTGGAGCCGGATTTGAGGGCGGCCAGGGCGTTGGGCACGAAATAATTGTGGGCGACCACATCGGCGGCCAGATGGGTCAGGTAGCCATAGGCGTAAGCCGCGACGCACGGGTCCGGAGCGGACTTGAGGAGCTTGAAGCCGGTCACCCAGTTATGGCTGTGGCCGGGCTTGATCCGGGTGCCCTTGCCGATAAAGATGTCGGCGGACAGGGAGCCGTAGAGAAAAGCCTCGCGGTGGCGCGACAGGATCGCGGCCAGCAACGGCGGCAGACAGCCGAGATTGGCCAACACGGCGTTGCCCAAGGCCAAGTGCACCCCCGGCCCCCAGGCCAGGGCCTGGTCGGGCATGAGGATCACGAAAAGGCCGGCAAGGATCAAAACAAACTTCATCGGATAACGTCTCTCCGGTGCAAAACGTAAGGGTCTGACCCCAAAAGTCAACGATAATCGTGTGGGGAATTTCGGGCGGCAAGCGGTGTTGCGGGCAACCCACCGTCTCCGCTGAACAAAGACATGCGAGGGTTTCAACTTTTTTTCGGGGCCCGCACTCCTGCGGCGAAAACGCCCGGCGTCATGCCCATGATCCTGTGAAAACAGCGGGTCATGTGGCTCTGGTCTGAAAACCCGGCCTCGGCCGCGCTCTCGGCCAACCCCGCTCCCCGGCGGATGCAGGCCTTGGCCAGGCGGACCCGTTGCAGGATCTGGTACTCGTGCGGCGGCATGCCCACGGCCCGGGCGAACATCCGATTCAGGCGGCACGGGCTGCATCCGGCCAGGGCGGCCAGGGCCTCGAGGTGCACGTCCTCGGCACAGGCGGATTCCAGACGGCGGCGAACCTCGGCGATGCGGTCCGCCCCCGGGCATTCGGCGATACCGGCACCCGCAGCTGACGGCTCTCCGCCACGGCACAAAGGCTCCATGACCGCGAGCAGGGCCGCCTGCCGCTCCAGGGACGAGGCCCCGCTTCCAGCCAGATCGGCCAGCCGGAGCACATCCCCCAAACGGGTGGGGTCGTCCGCCACGACGGGCCGGTCCGAGGGAAGGCGCGGGATCAGTCCGGCGGCCTCGAAGCAGGCAGGCGCGAGGCTGACCATGACGTATTCGCTCTCGCCCGCGTCCGGGCAGGAGTGGGACAGTCCGGCGGGCACGATCAGGACCTGTCCGGCCCCGGCCTCGCAGCTCCCGCCCGGGGCTTCCACCCTCCGGCTCCCGGCCAGGACCGCGCCCACGCACACGGATCGGTGGGCGTGGCGCGCAGTGGTCGGGGGCGCGCCCGCATGGCGGACCACACCGACCCCGTCCAGGCCGGGAATTTCATGATATCGCGTCCGTTCGTATGCCATGAATCATCCGGATCAGAGCAGCGCGGGCACGAATTTGGCCAGCAGGCAGAGGCCGTCCCGCCCGGCCCGCACCCGGTGCACGGCCTTTTCCGGCAGGATCGCCATCCCGCCGGGCGCATAGGGAATACGCCGTCCCAGGAGCAGGCACTCCCCGCTCCCCTCGGCCACTTCGTGCAATTCCCAACTGTTTTCATGGACATGGTCGCCGATTTCCGCGCCGGGTTCAAGACGGACCAGATGCGCACTGAACCGGCCGCCGGTCTCGGCTCCGGTGATCAGGTGCTTGAGGGCCACCCCGGCGAAGCTCGGGTGTTGGTTCCAGGGCAGATCGGCGGCGGACGCGGACGCGCCCTCGGCGGTCACGATTCCGGTATCGAACAGCGAGAAGAGTTGCATGATGCCTCCTTTGGTTTCCAAGGAGGATAGGCCGCCGAAGGGCGGCCGGTCTTGCACGATCTTGCCGTCAATGCTCGGCGGCCCTGGCCGCTATCTCGCGCACGAAGTCGGATTTGCCCCAGGTGTAGGCCACGCGGTCGCCGGGATGCCGGACGAGCAGATCCCGCTTGAGCCGCTCATAGTCCACCGCCGCGTCCGGGTAAGCGCGAAGATAATCGCGGAAAGCCAGCCCCTCCCACAAAGTGGAGTCGGCCACGGTCATGTGGATATGGTGGGTGCGCTCCCCACCTGGGCCGCGCCGGATGAACCAGGGATAATGCGGCGGAGTCGCCCCCTGGGGTTGAGGCCGCCAGAAGGCGTCGTAACCGAGTGCTTCCAGAATGGGCATGGCCTCTTCCCTGGCCCGGTCCAGGTCCGAGACCTCCACGAGCATGTCCACAACGGGTTTGGCCCATATGCCGGGGATCGAGGTGCTGCCGAAGTGCTCCACGCACACGACAAGCCCCTGGGGCAGGCAGGCGAGCAGGCGGGCCTTTTCCTCCGTGAACAGGCGGGGCCAGGCCGGATCGGGGGGAACCAGCTCGATGCGGTCCAGCAGGACCCGGGCGACCTTTTGTTCCTGGGTCTCGGTCATGCCGCGCCCTCCGTGCCGCCTTCCTCCACTTCGAGGATGAAGGCCTCCACCAGATCCGGGTCCAACGCGGTCCCGGCAAGCCTACGCAGGGTGTTGAAGGCCGCCTGGGCCGAACGCCCCCGCTGATAGGGACGGTCCGTGGTCATGGCGTCGAAATAATCGACCACGCAGAGGATGCGCGCGCCCAGCGGGATGGCCGCGCCCGAAAGGCCGCGCGGATAGCCGGAGCCGTCCATGAGTTCATGGTGGGCGTAGACGTATTCCAGGGCCGGGCCGAGAAAGTCGAGATTCTTCAGGATATCGCGGCCCCATTCGGGATGGCGGTGGATCTCGTCCACCATCTCCCGGGTCAGCGGGGTGTCGTCGCTGGAGAAAATGCGGTCGCTGAAGCCGATCTTGCCGATGTCGTGCAGGGTTCCGGCGATGCGGATGCGTTCCACCTCGTCGGTGGGCAGGCCGAGCCGCTGGGCCAGGCGGCGGGCATAGACCCCCACGCGTTCGCCGTGCCCCTCGGTGTAGGCGTCGCGCGTCCCCAGGGCATGGGCCACGGCCGTGATGGTGTTCACGGTGTCCCGCCGGATCTTGGCCAAGAGCTCCTCCAGCCGATCCTCGCGGGCCTCGATCTTGGCCAGCATGACGGCCACGGCCTCGGCCAGTTCCTGGGTTTCGGGATCGTACTCCGGCCCGGTCAAGGCATGGATGCCGTCGGCCGGGCCACCCGCCGAGATGGTCCGGATAACCCGCAGCAATTCCTCACGCCCCTTGCCCACACTATCTCCAGGCGTCCACGTGTTCGAGGGCGAAATCCTCGAAGGGCCGCGCGGGCGTGCCGGTCAGATATTCCACGGCCTGGGTCACGTTGCCCATCATGCCGAGCTTGATCACCCGGCTCAGGGAAACCAGCATGTTGCGGTCCCACTCGGGCACGCCCGCCGCGTCCAGGCTCTTGATATAGGCGTCCTCGTCCGCCGGAGCGTAGCGCACTTCGATCCCGGCGGCCTCGGCGATGGTTGCGGCCACGTCCGCAAGGGTCAGGCCCCGGGGGCCGGTCAGGGCGTAAAAGGCGTCCGTGTAGCCTTCGTTGTCGTTGAACAGCCGGACGGCACAGGCCGCGACGTCGCGCGCGTCGATGTAACTGACCTTGTATTCTTCCTCGGGCAGCTCGATGACCCCGGACCGGACCATGGGCGCGAGCACGGTGCTGAAATTCTGCATGAAGGAATTGGCCCGCAGCACGGTGAACGGAATCTTGGAATCCTCCACGAACTGATCGACCATGCCGTGCTCCCGGCCCAGCCGCCAATGGGCGTCGGAGGACGCGCCGTAAGCGCTCACGCAGACAATGTAGCCGATACCCGCTTCCTTGGCCGCATCCACCGCCAACCGTCCGAACCGGGCCATTTTCTCGTGCAGGGGCACGGCCAAGAACAGCCGGTCGCAACCGGCCATGGCCGCAACCATGGAATCCTTGTCCGCGGAATCGAAAACCCGCGCTTCCAGGCCCCGGGCCGCCAGGGCTTCCGCCTGCTCCGGCCCTTGCGCGCCGGGCACCAGCATCGTCTTGTCGGGAAATGTATCGATCAGGGCCGAGCCTACGTTTCCGGCCGCACCCGCTATGAAAATCCTGCTCATGGAATGCTCCTTCCCCCGCCGTCGGCATCCGGCACGCGGGGATTTTCCTTGTGACGCCCGCACGCTACACGAAGATGGCAGGGAAAGGCAAACGATCCGCCGCCGGGCTCCGGAATCAAGGCGCGACCATTCCCCGGCCCGATTCGACCATTGACCGAAAGGACACTTGCGCGCCGCGCCCAAGGGGGGTACCCCGGAATGACGCCAGACTAAACCATGGAGTGGAAATGCTATTAGGAATCGACGTGGGCGGCACCCACACCGACGCAGTCGCCATCGACATCGGGGACAAACCCACGGTGGTAGCCTCCTGCAAGGTGCCCACCCGACACGACGACCTGCTCTCGTCCGTCACCGAGGCCCTGGCCGCCATCCTCGACAGGATCGACCGGAACGCGGTCACCCAACTCAACCTGTCCACCACCCTGTCCACCAACGCCATCGTCCAAAACAAGACCGAGGACGTGGGTGTCATCGTTTCCGCCGGACCGGGCATCGACCCGCACAACTTCATGCCCTGCAAGGACTTCTACGTCATCGACGGGTCCATCGACCACCGAGGCAACGAGGTCCGCGCGCTCAGCACCCACCAACTGGCCAAGGCCGTGGACGCCTGCCGCGAAAACGGCGTGCGCGTCTTCGCCGCGGTCTCCAAGTTCTCCACCCGCAACCCGCGCCACGAGAACCTCATCCGGCGCACGGTCTGCAACTGCAAATCCGTGGACGCCTGCGAGCACGCCGACTTCGTCACCCAGGGACACCAGCTCGGCGGGGCGCTCAATTTCCCGCGCCGGGTGGCCACCGCCTATTTCAATTGCGCGGTCTGGCGGCTGTACAACGACTTCGCCACCGCCGTGGAGGAAGCCCTCGACGACATGGGGCTCGGCAACGTCAAGGTCAACATCCTCAAGGCCGACGGCGGGACCATGCCCCTGCCCCAGTCCAGGACCCTGCCCGTGCAGTCCATCTTTTCCGGCCCGGCCGCCTCGGTCATGGGCATCATCGCCCTGACCGACATCTTCCACGACTCGATCATCCTCGACATCGGCGGGACCACCACCGACATCGCGGTCTTCGCGGACGGCGCGCCGCTCATCGAGCGCGAAGGCATCGACATCGGCTCCCACCCCACCCTGGTCTCCGCGCTCAAGGTCCACTCCATCGGCATCGGCGGCGATTCGGCCATCTCCGTGGTCGGCCCCGAGGTCCGCGTCGGCCCCAACCGGCTCGGCCCGTCCGTCTGCCTGGGGGGAGAACGCGTCACCCTGACCGACGCCCTGAACTACACCGGAGCAAGCGCGGTGGGCGACGTGGCGGCCTCCCGCCAGGCCATTGACGCCTATGCCTCGGCCCGCACCCTGACGGGCGGCAAGCTCGCCGGGGACGCCGTGGCCTACGCGGCCCGGGCCATCCAGGACGCCGCCCGCGCCTTGGTGGACGAAATCAACTCCAAGCCGGTCTACACCATCCACGAACTCCTCGAAGGCAAACGGATCGTACCCAAGAAGGTCTATCTCATGGGCGGTCCGGCCGAGGCCCTGAAGGACGAACTGCGCGAACGCTTCCAACTGTCCACCGAAGTGCCCGCCAACTTCGACGTGGCCAACGCCATCGGCGCGGCCCTGACCCGGACCACTTGGGAACTCGAACTCTTCGCCGACACCCAACGCCACGTCCTGTTCATCCCTTCCCTGTCCTACCGCGAAAACGTCCCCTCCGGGTACGACCTGGAAGACGCCAAACGGGACGCCGCCAACCAACTGACCATGCAGCTCGATTCCATGGGCGTGTTTCTCCGGGCCGAGGACGCCCAGATCACCCACGCCTCCAGCTTCAACATGGTCGAGGGCTACGACATGGTGGGCCGGAACATCCGCGTCAAGTGCCAGGTCCGGCCCGGCGTAATCAAGACCTTCGGAGAGGGACGCTAAACCATGATCAAATCCAACAACACCCTCGGCATCATCTTCTTCCCGGCCTTCGACTGGGCCATCTCGCCCACCCACCCCGAACGCCAGGAACGGCTCCTCTACACCCAGGATCAACTGCGCGAGGAAGGCCTTTTCGACATCGAAGGCATCACCGAATTCAAACCCGACGTGGCCTCCGTGGAAGATGTGGAACGCGTCCACTTCTGCTTCCCGGACGTCCCCTCCGTGGTCACCCGCTCACATCTCATCTCCGCGGGCGGGGCCATCAAGGCCGGAGACCTGATCATGGAAGGGCAGACGGACCGCGCCTTCGCCATGGTCCGCCCCCCGGGACACCACGCCATGAAAGTGGTCCACGGCTCGCGCGGCTTCTGCACCATCAACATCGAAGCCATCATGATCGAGCATATCCGGGAAAAATACGGCCACAAGCGCATCGCCATCGTGGACACCGACTGCCACCACGGCGACGGCACCCAGGACATCTACTGGCACGACCCGGACACCCTGTTCATCTCCCTGCACCAGGACGGCCGGACCCTCTACCCGGGCACGGGCTTCCCCCGCGACCTCGGCGGGCCCAACGCCATGGGGCGGACCCTGAACATCCCCCTGCCGCCCAACACCTCGGACGAAGGGTTCCTCATGGCCGTCGAGCGCGTGGTCCTGCCCATCCTCGAAGACTTCAAGCCCGACCTGGTCATCAACTCCGCCGGGCAGGACAACCACTTCTCCGACCCCATCACCAACATGAACTTCTCGGCGGGCGGCTATGCGGCCATGAACGACATGCTCAAGCCGGACATCGCCGTGCTCGAAGGGGGCTACTCCATCCAGGGTGCCCTGCCCTATGTCAACCTCGGCATCTGCCTGGCCATGGCGGGCGTGGACTACTCGCATGTGCGCGAGCCCAACTACAACGCCGAACGCATCCGGCAGGACGCCCGGACCACCGAATATATCGCGGAACTCTGCAAACAGCTCCCCGCCCTCTATTTCGACCCGCCGAAATTCGTCTCCAAAGGAGACAGCCGCCAAGGTGTTATCACCGGCGACAACTATGTCCGCCACAAGCAAATCTACTACGACACCGACGGCATCAACGAGGTCCAGCAGGAGTCCGTCACCCTGTGCAAGCAGTGCCGGGGACTCTACAAGGTCGAAACCCGCGCCGACTCCGGGCCGCTCTGCCTCGGCGTCGAAATCCCTGTGAACGCCTGCCCCGAATGCCGCGCCAAAGGCTACCAGACCGTCGAGGACGCACAGCTCAAGGGCACCTACCGCTATGTCCAATTGATCAACAGGCGGGACAAGGAATACATTCGCTACGGCTTCTAACGCCTCCGGCGGCTTGGGAACCTCTTGGCAAAGGTTCTTGAGAATCTCCCAAACCTGTCGGGCCGCTTCCTTCGTTGCGGAAGGCGCGACAAGAAGCGTCCCCGTTCAGGTCGGCGACTTCAGGCGGAAAGGACGGCGCGCTTCCTCATAAGAGGGGGCGCGCCGTCCTTTCCGTCCAATCCCGCCCTGCTGCGTCGGGTGCCGCCCCAGGAGGCCGTGGTACGCCCGCGGCCTTTGCACGAACCCTCCACACCATGCCCCAGCCAAAGCCCCCCCGGGAGCGCGGGGCCAGGAAACCCTTTTCAAAAGGGTGCCGGCGGGGTCCGGCAAGGCCGGGAGCGCCCCGGCGGCTATTTGTAGTAGAAGGACCAGCCTTGCGGAAGGCTGGAGGAAAGGTCGATCTTGAGGGAGCCCATGAGTTCCTGGACAAAGGAACGCTTGACGACGGGGCCTTCGACGAGAGCGGCACGCCCCGTGATGCCGGTTTCCTTTTTGAGCTCGACGATGGCGTCGGACTGGGTGCCGATGCGGTCCACAAGGCCAAGGGAAACGGCCTGCCGCCCGGTGACGGCGCGACCGTCGGCGATGGCCCGGACGCGAGCGGGATCCATGCCGCGCGCTTCGGCCACATGGTCCACGAACTGATCGTGGAGGTCCTGCATGAGGTCGAGCATCTGTTCGCGCTGGGCATCGGAGAGGTTGCGCAGGGGGGTGCCCGCGGCCTTGTATTTGCCGGTGGTCAGGACTTCGGGCTTGAGGCCGAATTTCTCCATGGCGTCGGCCACGGTGACGAATTCGGCCATGACGCCGATGGAGGCGGTAAGGGACCCGGGATTGGCGTAAATGAGCCGGGCCGGACAGGAGGAATAATACCCGCCGCTGGCGGCGACCGTACCATAGGAGGCTATGACCGGCTTGACTTGGTTGAGTTTTTTGACGGCGGCATAGATTTCCTGCGAAGGGGCGATGGCCCCGCCGGGGGAATTGACGCGCAGCAGCACGCCCTTGACCGCATCGTCCTCCTCCAGGGTCCGGATGAAATCGACCACGCGGGTGGAATCGAGAATCATGCCGTCGATGTGGACGACGCCGATCTTGTCGCCGGACAGGACGAGGGAGCCCGAGGTCCAGCCCATGGAACGGAAAAAGGCCATGACCCCCGTAATGAGGGCCATGGCCAGTACGATCATCAACACCCCGAAAAGGAAGGGGTGGCGCTGGGAGAAACGGTCTCCGGTTCCTGCCATGCGCATGACGTTGTTACCTTATTTGGTTTCTTCTTCGACCGGGGCTTCGGATTCGACGACTTCCTCGGCCGGAGCTTCAGCGACGACTTCCTCGACCGGAGCTTCGGCGACGGCCTCTTCGACCGGGGCTTCAGCTGCGGCCTCTTCCTCTTGGGCGGCGGCCAGCGCGTCACCAGCGGCTTCCTCAAGCTTCTCGCGGAGCAGATCGCCCAGGGTGGAACCAGCGCTCACGCTGTCGCCACCGAAGGACTTGGACTTGCCGCCACCGGAACGGGCGGGCTCTTCCTTGGTCTGCTTGATGGACAGGCCCAGACGGCGCTCGTCGGCGGACACGTGGATGACCTTGGCTTCGATGCTGTCGCCTTCCTTGAACATCTCGGAGGGGGACTTGATCTTCTTGCGGCTGATCTCGGAGACGTGCACCAAACCTTCGATGCCTTCCTCGACCTCGACGAAGAGACCGAAGTCGGTGATGTTGGTGACCGTGCCGGTGACCTTCTGGCCCACGGGGTACTTGGCCGGGACCTGAGTCCACGGGTCTTCGGTCAGCTGCTTGACGCCCAGGGTGAACTTCTCGTTCTCCTTGTCCACGGTGAGGACCTTGGCCTGGACGGAGTCACCGACCTTGTAGACCTCGGAGGGGTGGCGGATCTTCTTGGTCCAGGAGATGTCGGACACGTGGATCAGGCCGTCGATGCCTTCCTCGATGCCGATGAACACGCCGAATTCGGTGATGTTCTTGATGGCGCCCTCAAGGACGGTGCCCTCGGGGTACTTCTCGGCGACGACATCCCACGGGTTCGGGGAGATCTGCTTCATGCCGAGGCTGATGCGCTTCTTCTCGGGGTCCACGCCGAGGACGACCACATCGACCTCTTCGCCGACCTTGACCATCTGGGAGGGGTGGCGGAGCTTGCGGGTCCAGGACATCTCGGAGATGTGGACCAGTCCTTCCACGCCGTTTTCCAGCTCGACGAACGCGCCGTAGTCGGCCAGATTGGTGATGATGCCGGTGAAGCGGGAACCCTCGGGGTACTTCTCGGCGATATTTTCCCACGGATCGGGCACGAGCTGCTTGAGACCCAGGGAGACCTTCTGGCCTTCGCGGTCGAAGTTGAGGATCTTCAATTCGAGATCGTCGCCCAGACCGACCATCTCCTTGGGATGCTTGATGCGCTTCCAGGACATGTCGGTGATGTGCAGCAGGCCGTCGAGACCGCCGAGGTCGATGAACACGCCGTACTCGGTGATGTTCTTGACCTTGCCCTGAACCACCTGACCCTCTTCGAGGGTTTCCAGCAGCTTCTCGCGCTGCTCGGAGCGCATTTCTTCAAGAAGCACGCGGCGGGAGACAATGACGTTGGAACGGCGGCGGTTGATCTTGAGGATCTTGAAATCGAATTCCTGGTTGACCAGGGCGTCCATATCCGGAACGGGACGCAGGTCCACGTGGGAGCCGGGCAGGAAAGCCTCGACGCCGCCGAGATCGACGGTGTAGCCGCCCTTGATGCGGCGGATGATACGGCCGACGGCTTCGCCGTCCTTCTCCTGGAGTTCTTCCAGTTTATCAAAAAGCTGCATCCGCTTGGCCTTGTCGCGGGACAAGTAGATGGTGCCTTCGGCTTCGTTCTTGCGGGCGACGAACACGTCAACCTTCTCACCGACAGCGACGGACACGGTGCCGTCCGGCTCGGTGAATTCCGAGACCGGGATCTGGCCTTCGGACTTGAAGTTCACATCGACGAGCACGTAGTCCTTATCGACCTTGACGACTTCACCGGAGACGATGGTTCCTTCGTCCAGGTCGCCGAAATCGGAATTAAGATATTCGTCGAGCGCGTCGGCGAAATTCATTTCCATTTCGGGCGTTTCTACAGATTCATTAGTTTTTTCCATGGGTTACCTCCACAACGGACCTCGGACAAAGTAGTTTTAACGTATATTTTCAAGATGAGGGTTCCGAGCTGGCGGGTCATCGTTTCCGAGGCAGGCGAGCCCCGTTTGCTCGGTCGGCGCAGGCGGCCGAACCCGACATCTTTACGCTCCTTTCGAGGAAGATCAGCGATTCGAATATGTTACGAATCAACTATTCTCCCATATTAAGAAGAGTCATGTACGTAGCGAAAATACAGCACCCTGTAAACCCTTTTCTGGCAAGGGTTCGCACGGCGTTCCGGCCTGACCCCGGGTCATGTATCCTTTGCCTATCCGAGCCGACTTATGTAGTGTGCGAACAGACTCGACATGGAGGCCGGGGTGTCCGACGACCGTTTTGAAATCTTCCTGACCGAGGCTCGGTCCGGGTGGCTCGAAGCCCGCCTGGTGTCGGGCGATTCGCACTTTGACCTGAGCGTCAATTCCAATTTCTCCGAGCCCATCAAGGACCTGTTCCGCTGTCTGTGCGACGTGCACGGGCTTGACGCCCCCACGGACATGGAGGCCGATTATCGGCATACCGAATTCGAATGGGGCGGCGAGGGATGGCTGTATTACTGGGTGATCACCCCCAGGCCGGACGGGGTGCTCGACATCTCGGTGGACTTCAAGGGCACGCGCGAGGTGGGCGGCGAGGAATATCCGGTCTGGAAGATCGAAACCTCGACCACCTGGGACCAGTTCGCCAGCCAGGTCTTCACCCAGGCCTCGGAGATGCTCTGGATGTACGGCTTCACCGGCTACTACGCCCGCTGGCAAAAGGACTTTCCGACCGGCGACATGATGCGGCTGGGACACCTGCTCCACGGCAAGCCCGCCGAAACCGACGATTTCGCCCGGGAACTGGGCTACTTGGCCGAAACGAGGTAGGCGGCGTGCGGCTCTGGACCGTCCATCCCCGCTTTCTCGACGTCAAGGGTCTCACGGCCGTTTGGCGTGAAGGCCTGCTCGCCCGCAAGGTGCTGCACGGCCGGACCATCGGCTACACCAACCATCCCCAACTCATCCGTTTCCGCGCCCACCCCGACCCGCTCAAGGCCATCGACGCCTATCTCGCGGCCGTGCTCGCGGAAGCCCGCAACCGGGGCTACAATTTCGACGCGTCCAAAATCGACGAATACGCCGAGGCCGCTCCCATCCCCGAAACCACCGGCCAGCTCGATTACGAGTGGCAACACCTGCTGGGCAAGCTCGAACAACGCGACCCCGAACGCTTCGAAGACTCCCGCCGCTGCCGCCCCGCACCGCACCCCCTGTTTACCCTGAGCCCGGGCGACGTACGCGATTGGGAGAAGCGGTAGGAGGCCTTCACCCGACCCCCCATCCCCTTCTTTTCCTAAACTTTTTGTTGCCGTTTCGCGGGGGAGGCTTAAAGGCGGCCCTTGGCCCCGGTTCGCTTCGTCCCCCATCACCCGGAACGCACACGCCCTTCCGCGACCGAACGCCCCTGCCGCAGGCACCCGAAAAGCTTGGAAGGGGGAGTCCAGAGGGGGAAGCTTTCTCGAAAGTTTCCCCCTCTGGCCGCCGGAGGCATCAAAAATCAAACCCCGCCGGCGCATGCACCGGCGGGGTTTGTTGTTTTCATGCTCCGAATGACGGCTTACGACTTGACGCCGGTTCCGGTATAGCGGGCGGGATCGTCGAGGGTGGACAGGGTTTCCCCCTTGGCCACCTTGTCGCGCAGGTACTTGGGCGGGCTCATGAGCCCCCGCAGAGCGATGCCGTCGAAGAACTTCAGTTCGCCGTTCACGTTTTCCGCCAGGAAGGCATCCACCCGGGCGGGTTCCGGGTCGGTGTCCACGGGGTTGAGGGAGCCCAGGGCGAAGCCGAGCGGAACCACGTAGGTGGGGGTGCAGGAGAAGAAGTGGGTGGTGTGTTCGAACACGGTCCCCAGGGTGCGCACGATACGGGCGTGGCCGTCGTCGAAGGGCGGCGTGACCGGTCCGGCCTGGATGACGAACACGCCGCCGGGGGCCAGGGCCTCGCGGCAGGTGGTGAAGAACTCCCGGGTGAACAGATTCATGGCCGGGCTGTCCTCCAACGGGTCGGACAGATCGCAGATGATCACATCCCAGGAACCGCCCTCCTTTTCCAACACTTCGAAAGCGTCGCCGAAACGGATCTCGGCGCGCGGATTCTGGAAGCATCCCTGGTGAATGGCGGCCAGGTGTTCCTGGCAGGCGTTGTACACGACTTCGTCGATCTCCACCTGGACGGTCTTTTCCACGGACCGCCACTTGAGCACCTCACGCACGGCCCCGCCGTCCGCCCCTCCCAGAACCAGGACGCGCCTGGGCGCGCCGTGCTGGTACAGGGCGGTATGAACGAGCGGCTCGTGGTAGAGGAATTCGTCGCGCTCGGAGACCTGCCACTTGCCGTCCAGGATCAGCCCCGTGCCGAATGTCTTGGAGCGGACTATGGACATCTCCTGATATTCCGTCCGCTTGAACTCGAGAATCTGTTCCACCCCATGAAGGTGGACGTCATCCTCGGTCATGTACTCGGTGATCCAGTAATCGCATGTCAGCTTCGAGCCTGCCACAGCGTCGCCTCCTCTTTCGGGGTCAAGGGATGGTGGCACCCGCAACCGTTGCCGCGCGGCAGCACGGTCAACGTGTGATCCAAGGCCTGGAGTTCGCGCACGAAAAATTCGCAGGCGAGCCGAGGCCGGGCGGTTTGGCCGCAGGTGAAGATATCCACGGCCGCATAGCCCGATTCGGGCCAGGTGTGAATGGAAATGTGGGATTCAGCAAGCAGAGCCAGAGCCGTGACGCCCTGCGGCTGAAACTTGTGACTGGTGATGTCGAGCAGGGTGGACATCGCGCGTTGGGACGCGGCGACCATGGTTTCAAGAATGAGCTGCTCGTCGTCGAGCAGAGGGGAAGGACAACCTTTGAGTTCAAGAATACAATGCACACCGACAGTGTTCATTCATCAACACCTCGTGAGTTAGCGGTTAGTGACCGAAACACCTCCTTGCCTTACGGGCCGGGCGACTCGCCCTGCCATCAACTGAACACATAAAACCCCCTTGGTACGGTTGGCCCGCGCCGACATGACGCGAACCCGGCGGAAGCCACATCCGGTGGGTGCATACCCCAGGGGCGTTCCGCGCGCCCGCCGCCGTTCGGATCGGTCAATCCGGATGCCGCGGGCCAATGGATGGAGCTTGTACGCAAGAATTTCGCGAATGCAAGCATTATTTCCGGGTTTCCCCGAATCGTGACACAACCCGCGCCGGGCCAGGGTTTGCGAAGACCATGGGAGGACGAGGGCGGTGATTTGCCGTGGCCCCCCGGCCGCGATTATGCTAAGGGATGCGGCATGAAATCCTATCGCAAGGAACTCTTTTACGAAATTCCCACGCGCCGGGCGTTTGTGAACATCACCGAGGACGTGGAAACGTGTCTGCGCGAGTCGGGCATCCGTGAGGGGCTGTGCCTGGTCAACGCCATGCACATCACCGCTTCGGTGTTCATCAACGACGACGAATCGGGGCTGCACCACGACTATGAGGTCTGGCTGGAGAAGCTGGCCCCGCACGCGCCGGTCTCCCAATACCGGCACAACGGGTTCGAGGACAATGCGGACGCGCACATGAAACGCCAGGTCATGGGCCGCGAGGTGGTGGTTGCCGTGACCGACGGCCAACTCGACTTCGGCACCTGGGAGCGCATCTTCTACGGCGAATTCGACGGCCGCCGCAAAAAACGCGTCCTGGTGAAGATCATCGGCGAATAACGACTCGTCGAATGTCCTTGACCTCCACGCCCCGCCTTGTTTAAGGAGTTTTCCACGCGCGCCAGTAGCTCAGGTGGATAGAGCATCGGCCTTCTAAGCCGACGGCCGTGGGTTCGAATCCTACCTGGCGCACCAAACATTTTAAGCGGTTACGGCATATTGCCGTAGCCGCTTCTTTGTTGGGTGTGTAAAAATATGTGTAAACGGACTGAAAAAGGCCCCGGAAACTGCTGCTTCCGAGGCCTTTCCCTTTATCTGGAGAACGCCTTGTCCAACTCATTTTTCATGATTCCCAGGCTATGAAGGTAGATCGTGGTAGTCAGGGAATTCTTATGCCGGAGCATCTTCTGGATCGTGGGGATGTCCATGCCCGCCTGAGCCAGAATGGACGCCGTCAGATGCCGGATGGCGTGGTAGGTGAATGGTCGCACCCCGGCCTCCTTGCATAGCCGGGGAATCAACCGCTGCCGTTCCGCATAGGGCATTCCGTCCTTGTCGCAGAAGACATATTCACTCCGTTTTGACTTGGCATGTTCGGTTAACGCTCAGGCCAGCTCCGCTGTTAGTGGCAGCCAGTCATGGAGATGCCCCCGTTTTAGGTCCGGGCTTGTGTGAGTTCCCGGTGTCTTTCCAGCCCATCCATTTCGGGCAATTGCCCGGAATGGATGGCGAACTCAATGGGCGTCAGGTTGCCCAGGGACGAGTGAAGGCGACTCTCATTGTAGTCCTGTCGCTACACCTCAATCTTACCCTGGGCATCCTCCAGAGACAAGAACCAGTTCACATTGAGGCATTCGTCTCTGAAACGACCGTTGAAAGATTCAATATGTCCGTTGTCCGTAGGCTTTCCCGGTCGGGAATAGTCCAGTTCAACGTGGTGTTTATAGGCCCATTTGCCCAAGGCCGTTGACGTGAATTCCGGTCCATTATCGCATTTGATACGAGCTGGCAGTGAGCGATCACGGGCTATCTTGGCCAGCACCTCGGTCACCGTTCACCCGTAATCCCCTGTGCGACCTCAATGGCAAGGCTTTCCCGCGTATAGTTGTCGACTACGGCCATCAGCTTGAGCCTACGGCCATCAAAAAAAGCATCGCTCATGAAGTCCATGGACCACACTTCGTCGGGCCGCGTTGCGCTTTCTGCCTTTTCACGGTGCATAGCACTTACGATGCGTTTGGGCCGCTTGCTGCGGAGCAACAGTCCTTCCTCCTTGTAGAGGCGATATACCCGCTTGTGGTTGATTCCCCAGCCTTCCCGACAGAGTAAAACGTGAATGCACCGGTAACCATAGCGAACTCGGGTTGCGGCGATTTCACAGATTCTCATGCGCAGCTCGGCTTGATCGTCGGTCTTTCGTCAGTAGGTATACAGCGACCGCGAAATCAGTGCGATACGACAGGCCCAACGGATGCTTACGTCGTAGTCAACCCGGAGGTGGTCCACCAACTCCCGACGACGACCAAGCCTTAGAGCTTTTTTGACAGCACGTCCTGAAGCATGACTTTGTCGAGACTCAGATCCGCTACCATCTTCTTGAGCTTGCGGTTTTCTTCTTCGAGCATCTTCAGACGGCGAAGCTCGCTGATCCCCATCTTGTGGATCACTTCCTTCACGGGAGTCCCATGCTCGGCCTGGCGCAGGGCAAAGGCGATGTGTTCTTCGGTGTACCTTGATTTCTTTACGACAAAATCCTCCTACTTTCTGATAGTCGATTTCGCCGAAGAACTCACATTGTCGGTGGACCTATTTCACGGGAGCAGGTCACTCCTGGCGGGCATTGGTTCTGTGTCGTGTGTTCAACACCAGAAGAGGCGCTAGATGCAGCCATGAGCCTTTGTCCTGAGAAGGTCAAAAGCTATCTTCCATAAGCACACTTGGCTCCCCTCTCGCAGCCTCAAATCACCGCTTTCCGCAAAAAATTGGTATCATGGCAAAAAACAGTAATGATTTCAAATGATACAAAGCCCGCGTCTTGAATAGCATTCAAGAGGTCGTGGGTTCGATTCCCTCCAGCTCCACCACGAGAAAGCAAAAGGCTTGGAAGTTAACTTCCAAGCCTTTTTTTGTGAAGAAAATATATGCGTTCCCCCGCAGCAGACCTTATTCCGAAATATGTTAANGAGAAAGCAAAAGGCTTGGAAGTTAACTTCCAAGCCTTTTTTTGTGAAGAAAATATATGCGTTCCCCCGCAGCAGACCTTATTCCGAAATATGTTAAGCTGCAATCTCATGTTTTTCCCCTCCGTTCCGTATCCTTTATGCCTGCTTGAGGTTGAGGCCGAAAGCCAGGGTTAGGATGCCTGATCTTTTAACAATCGACATCCTGACAGGAGGGACTGAATTATGTTTGATTTTGGGAAATCACTTCTCAACATGGACCCCGACGAGCAGAAGAAGGTGCTCGGCAACGCAACCGGCGGCTAGCGCATGGTTGCCAATGGCCTACGAAGGGCTTTGGCACTTGGTTCGATTTTTCATTGCCCTCACAGGGGTGTTGACCGAATCAAGTCGATGGAGATATACAAAACGCGAATCTAGCTAGATGGACCCCTTCGCCTAACTATTTAAATTGAATATGATTTATGTCTTGTCACCGTATACGGTTAACAAGATTAAAGTATCACAGTTGACTGACGGGCGAGAGGAAACTTGTCCGCCTATGCCTTCCCGGAGTATTTAGCGACGTTGATATAAAGTTCAAATAAAAGTATGATATTATCGCTTTGTAAAATAGTAAATACCCTTTTCCCCCAAGAAAACCCCTCACAAGCAAGGCAAGAATTAATTGTGGGAGCACTGCGGTTTTGTGCAAGCTTGGTCATTATTGTACCTCTGCTGTTAATTGCCCCTAACGGGGGTAGGTATTCTTTGGACCGCCTTTGGAACAATTTGAGGGTAGGGTTTCCCGCAGTGGGCAAATCTCATGCTGGAGAAGAAATACTCCCCCCAGAGGTCCGGTTACTGAAACGCGGACTCATCGAAGTAGGCGCTACAACTTTCACCCTTGTAGGGGAAATGGGGAAAAATTCCTTGCTTCGCCAGCGAAGCAGAGAGTTTACTTATCCTATTTTGCTACAAAGTCAGGGGGCGTCCTTTCTCGCGGGTGATACGGAGGCGGTCTTTCGGAGCGGGGCGAAAATTGTCTGGGACAAGCAAGGGGTGTCTATTGGCGTCGTTAGTAAATAGCATAGTGCTTATCCTGGGGTGCCTGGGCCTTGGCAGCATTTTGTCTTTGAGCTTGCGCGTTCCTGACCAGGATTCGAATGCATATCTGCGGTTGCAGGCAGGCACAGCGTCTTTATTCACTTTGGCTTTGCTCGGGGTTCCCCTTAAAGGGCTCTGCTGGGCGCTCTATGGCGGCCTAGTTTTTTATCTGTGGCTAGCTCTTTCCCAGGTATGCCGAACTGGGGTGACAAGAATGAGGCGGCACTTCTTTTTGTTTCTGCCTTTTATTCCGCTGGTTATAAAAATATTATACACCCCCCTGTGGGACTGGGATGCGCGTTCCATATGGTTTTTTCATGGTAAAATGATTTTTTTCGAGCACGGCTTTTACCTTAATAAGTTTAATCCGTCTGTAGTGGACCACTTTGACTACCCAAAATTTATTCCTCTTTTTTCCGCTATCGCCGCTAAACTTGCAGGCTTGTGGAACGAGTACCTTGGCAAAGTGGCGCTCATGCTCCCGCTGGTGGCTTTATGGCTGGGGATCGCTGCCTTAGACTTGCGAGGTTGGACAAAAGCTGCGATCTTGATTGCCTTGCTGTGGATGCCGGGTAAATTTATGTATAATGGGTACATGGATGGCTGGATGGCTGCATCATGTGTTCTGGGCCATTTGTTCTTCATCGACTACGTGAATAGAGGCCACCGCAGGAATTTGATTTGCGCTATGATTGCCATCATTTTTGCCGCTTATTTTAAGAATGAGGGGATTCCCCTGGCCATATTGAGTACCGTGTCGATGGCTATAGTGGTTCTCATGATCGACGTGAAGGTCCGCCTCAGAGGAGCTCTGCCATCGCTTCTCCTGCTGATTCTGGTCTTTTTACCCGTGGGGGTGTGGCGTTATCTATTGTGGCAACAGGGGCTAAGTAATGACCTCTTTGCGGGTAATATGTGGATACGAATTCAAACAGCAGTCCTCTCTGGAGCCCCGTCGATAATATGGCAAAAAGTCTTTGTAGACTTGGGTACCGTGTGGCTTTGGTGTGCATCGATATTGATCAATGGAGGGTGTGTTCTGCTGCGGCAGCGTTGGAGTGCATTCGTCCCAACGCGTCGTCAATCCCTTTCGCTGTTGGCACCTTGGCTTGCCGCCA
Organism: Desulfovibrio sp. Huiquan2017; assembly: GCF_017351175.1. Classification (NCBI taxonomy): domain Bacteria; kingdom Pseudomonadati; phylum Thermodesulfobacteriota; class Desulfovibrionia; order Desulfovibrionales; family Desulfovibrionaceae; genus Desulfovibrio; species Desulfovibrio sp. Huiquan2017. The sequence continues at coordinate 253,847 of NZ_JAFMPN010000004.1, forward strand.
CGGCATATATCGCATTGGTTTTTATGATATATTTAATTACTCCTTACGATTTGGATTGGCATATTGCCTCCAGCGCCGACCGAGTAATGCTCCCTTATAATCTATTGCTACTTCTTACCGTGGTGTTACCCGTTTTGTTGCCACTTGAACGCCGCCAGGACGCGGAGAAATGTGTTGCTTGACTGGTTCCCTTTGATCCAGAGTGGACAAGAGCCCGCCAATGTTCGACACACAACCCAAACTACATTGTTGCATCCAGGAAGATTTCATCGTAACGCTCTGACTCCACAAAATCTTATCGATTAAGAATATGAAGAAAAAAAACATCCTCGTTACTGGCGGTTCAGGATTTCTCGGCTCGCATCTTTGTGAACGGTTGCTGGGCTTAGGGCATAACGTTCTTTGCGTTGACAACTATTTTACCGGGAATAAAGATAATATCCTACACCTGCTGCGTAACCCCCGTTTTGAAGTGCTCCGGCACGATGTCTGTTTCCCTCTCTATGTGGAAGTCGATGAGATTTACAATTTGGCATGCCCGGCTTCACCCGTCCACTATCAACACGACCCCGTGCAGACGACCAAGACCAGTGTGCATGGGGCTATTAACCTGCTCGGCTTAGCCAAACGTATCGGTGCCAAAATATTTCAGGCTTCCACCAGTGAAGTTTATGGCAACCCTGAGGTGCATCCCCAGGTTGAGTCTTACTGGGGCCACGTTAATCCTATTGGGCCGCGTTCCTGCTACGATGAGGGAAAGCGATGTGCTGAGACTCTTTTTTTTGATTACTACCGCCAGCACAGCCTGCGCATTAAGGTTGCGCGCCTCTTCAATACATATGGCCCCCGCATGGCCCTGAACGACGGTCGAGTTGTCTCCAATTTTGTGGTTCAAGCTCTACGAGGGGAAGATATCACTGTTTATGGAAAGGGAGAACAAACCCGTAGCTTCTGTTACGTAGACGACCTTATTGATGCCTTTGTTCTGTTTATGGAGAATACTTCGGATGACTGCACAGGGCCAATAAACCTTGGAAATCCTGGTGAATTTAGCGTGTTTGAATTGGCTGAGACGGTCGTTGACCTAGTGAACTCCAAGTCAAAAATCACATTTTGCGACCTTCCGTGCGATGATCCTGTCCAGCGCAAACCGGATATTTCCATAGCCAAGGAAAAGTTGGGTTGGGAACCAAAAGTTCCCCTGCGTGAAGGGTTGGTCAAAACCATTGCGTACTTCGAAAATCGCCTGAAAGCGAGTGATGAATGACCTGAAGAGATTGGCTATTTGCTAATGAGACAGACTGTTGTCCCTTCAGTCGCTAAGCAGCATTTAATTTGTTATTAAAGGTAGAAATTTATAAAATGGAATCAATTTGTCCGGTCCTCTCTCTTGTCATACCATGCTATAATGAAGAAGGCACACTCGCGGAGTGTATACGGCGTTGTCTCGCCTTGAAAGAACACGGCGTCACTCTTGAATTGATAATCGTTGACGATCACTCAAGCGACAACAGCTTGCCTGTGGCCCAGAGTCTGGCGGATGAGTATATGGAAGTGACGGTAGTCCACCATGAGGTCAATCGTGGCAAGGGGGCGGCGCTACGCACCGGTTTTTCCTATGCGACGGGAGATTTCGTAGGTATCCAGGACGCCGACAAAGAGTACGATCCGCTAGACTATCTCACTCTACTCAAACCCCTTCAGGAGGGTAAAGCGGACGTTGTCTACGGTTCGCGGTATTTGCGCCGAGATGTACGGAGAGTACTGTATTTTTGGCATACATGGATGAACAATGCGTTGACGTTTGCGTCCAATATGTTCACTAACTTAGATATTAGCGACATGGAGACCTGCTACAAGCTTTTCAAACGCGAGGCGATCAAAAAAATTGTGCCAATGCTAAAGGAAGATCGCTTCGGTTTTGAACCGGAAGTCACAGCCTATGTTGGGCAATTGGGCTATCGAGTGTATGAGTGTGCCATTCATTATTCCCCGCGCACATATGAGGAAGGCAAAAAAATAGGATGGAAGGATGGGGCGCGCGCCTTTTATTGCATTCTTCACTATAGCGCTCATACTGCCCCTTTGCCAATGCAGATTTTGCTATATTTCTTTATAGGTTGTGCAAGTGCAATCATTAATGTGAGTCTGTTTTGTGCCTTTTTGGCTTTTGGGCTGGGCTTGGCGATATCAATTGGGTTAGCATTTATTCTTTCAGCGGCAACGAATTACCTGCTGTGTATCACTATCCTTTTTCGACATAAAGCCCGTTGGTCAGCTCCTGGTGAGATGCTTATTTATATTGTCATGGTGGCAATAATGTGCTGCATAGATTATGCTGTAACTTATGCCATGACGAGTATAGGACTTTCGCCTTTGGCGGGCAAAGTTTGGGCTTCTTTTGTCGGTTTTGGCGGTAATTTCATATTACGTAAGTATTTTGTTTTCCCTGGGAGGAAAATGCGAAGGAAGCATTGTTAGAGCCTTTTTTGCGGCGAAGGCGTTTGTCGATGATTTCGCCTGTGATTTCGCAATTTAAAGGAGGCCATTTACTCGATATCGGATGTGGCTGGGAAGCTCGACTGTTAAAAATGGTTGAACCTGTTATTGATAGAGGGGTTGGGATTGATTTTAAAGCCCCCAATATTGCAACAGAGAAATTAAAAACAATGTCTGTGACATTAACTAAGAATCTAACCTTGGATAGTGGGTGTTTCGATGTTGTGACCATGATGGCTGTATTGGAGCACTTGGATCATCCATTTGATATACTCTGTGAGGTAAAGAGAGTTCTCAAAAAAGTGGGTGCCCTTGTCGGTACTGTCCCTAGTAAAAAAAGCAAAACCTGTGCTAGAATTTCTTGCATACACTCTCAAAATTGTAAGTGAAGATGAGATTCGAGACCATAAGCGTTATTACAACAGACAGGATTTGTTTTCACTCCTTCAAAGCTGTGGATTCACACAGATCGAACATAAATATTTTCAGTTTGGAATGAATAGTTAATTTATTGGTTACGCTCTCTAACGGTAAGACTCCAATGTTGGATACTGTCTTGCTCTTGGAGTATCAGTCATCGGCTCCAAGTCTAAACAGAACTAATAAGAGTTGGGGTTGAGTACATTTTCTAGGAACCCACAATAGGCTGAATACATTGTAAAGTCCCCCATCAAGGCCAGCTAGTAGTAGAGACTTCCCGCCGCTTGGAGATGCCCCCGATTTAGGTCCGGTCTTGTGTGAGTTCCCGGCGTCTTTCCAGCCCATCCATTTCGGGCAATTGCCCGGGTAATCCTCCCATTTCTAGGCGGTCTGAAAAGTAGAGCC